>CAYJBA010000038.1:0-11902 GCA_964367865.1 uncultured Bacteriovoracaceae bacterium
TCTTCCGATCTACACATCACCCAGCTCGCGGCAGACAATCCCGATGCGCTTATAAATCAATGGATTTGCCTTATCGATAGCGACAGCAGATCTCAACAATGCGAGCGCAGCCGCATAGTTTTTAACCAGATAACTTGCCCAGCCAGCAAGATGCCTTGCATCAGAGTTTTTCGGCTGAACTTGGATTGCTCTATTATAGTAATTTAACGCTTCCTGGGGCGAACCCATTTCAACTAATTCGCGCCCCATCGCGATTAAGGAGGGTACGCTTCCGGGGTTTTGCTCAATCTCTTTTTTAAACTCCTTAGTCGCCTCCACACGATTACCCATAATCGAGTATAGAAGTCCGCGGTAATAACGCAGGTTCGGATATTTTTCGATCACTCGGTAAATGCGGTCTAACTCTTCCATCGCATTTTCATATTGGGATTTTTTAATAAAAATTCGATATCGCTCTAAATATCCGGTCGGGTCAGATTTGTTTCTCTCAGAATAAGACCGATAGGCGGCAAGAGCCTTGTCGAGCATGCCCCGATCGCCTTCTTTATTTAGATAAATTTTTGCCTGCACTTGCCAGGGTTTTGCGTTTTCTGGGTCCGCGCTCACTGCCTGATCCACGGTAATCTGTGCCTCGGCCCAATTTCCTTTTTGAATCTGAAACTCGGCTATCGCTGAGAGCAGCTCCGCCCGTGCTCCGCTTCCTTTTTGAAGCTCATCTTGAAGCATAATAATGGCGCGATCTATAGATTCAGTTTCGGCGATGCACTTAGCGGTGCCTATGAGCGCTTCGGTATTTACTGGGTCAAAACGGAGAGCCATCGCGAAGAAAAAGGGAGCTTCTTTAAAATTTTTAGTAGTCATCAAGCTCTTTGCATACGCGCTATAGACTTCGGGGTCGATATACTCTCTGGCCATGGCTTTACGATAGAAACCTTGTGCTTCGATTGGCTTATTTTGCCGCTGATACATATCAGCAGCCGCCTTATCGATAGCGCTTTGATTAACAGGCAGTTGCCGAAACCGGTCCATTGCGCGCTGAGCCTCATCCCATTCATAACTTTGAATTAAAATTTCGAGATATTTGGACCAAACATCAATATTGTTTGGCGCCATTTCTGCTGCCTTTTTGTAATTGAATCGCGCGTTGTTGAGATCAAAAAGATATTTAAACATGTCGCCAATGCGGACATAGGGAACAAAAGCATCCGGCTGAGCCTGGCTTGCCATTAAGAACTGTGCGAGAGCATCGGAGTGCCGCCCTTGAATGAGGAGTTGCTCGCCTTCTCGAAGGTGATAATACATGCGTGCTTCTTTTTTAACTTCTTTTGAATTATCTCCGGAGCGCGCTCTCAAAGTATACATTTCAAGCGTATAGTCGTGTTTACTGCGATCAAACCGCACGGCCTTTTCGATTGCCCCCAGCGCCTCATCCCATCTGTGGTTGAGCTCAAGCCACTGGCCATAAAGAAAATAAGCTAAAGCAAGGTCTTTTGGGGGTAAACCGCGTGGCGTTTTTAATAATCGCGCGAGGTCCGGACCGGCATCTCTTAGGCGACCTTGTTTCGCATTGATCTCGGCCGCTTTCAGTCTTGATTTTAAATGGTCTGGAAACAAGTTTAGGGATTTTTTATATATGAGTAGAGCCTCTTCGGGCTGTCCCATTTTTTCTGCTACTTGTCCTCGCAGGTAAAGAATGCGCGGAGAATAAATCTGTGAATCCGGTATTTTTTCTAACCACCCCTGGGCCTGGCTAAATGCCCCTTTTTGAAACTGAATCAGGGCCAAATAAAAACCCGCCTCAGTCCCTAGTTTGTGATTTCTTTCGTATTCTAATAGTCTCTGCTGAGCTGCCTCTGCCTTATTTGCAGCCAGATAAAACTCCATATCTGAAATAACGCTTTCAAATAAATCGATCGATTTTGCGCGAGACATTTCAATGAGCTTAGAAATAATCGAAAAGTAACCCTCATCCTTATTAGAAGAGTCGATCAAATTAATATAACAAGAAGCTAAAAGCGCATGCGCTTTTACATTGCTTGCATCCGCCTCAGCCGCCGCTAAAAAGAAACTCGCTGCAGCTTTATAATTGAGCAAATTATCCTTCAGATACTCTTTAACCCCAGCTTGATAAAGTTTAGCGCTTTTTGCCGTATCGGGCTTTTCCGTCTGCACAGAAGGGAGCCTGGCTTTTACGGGCTCCCACTTAAGGCCGCTTTGAGGCGAATTTTGCTCGAAAAATAATTGATACCCTGCAACCGCTAAGGCAATGATTGCGACGATTTTTTTAAACGTCTGAAATCCCTTATTGCGAGTAATCTCCTTGGGTAAGAGAGGCAGAGGGCCTTCTGAGGATCTTTGAAAAAAAATAGTCTCTTGCTGCGAAACAGGAACTTGGGTCCCAATTCCAAAGGAAATTTCGTCCGCTCCCGATCCACTCCGGTTACCAGGAGGAAGTTCAATTTCACTTGGCTCGCGCTCCGCAGTCTCTCGGTTACCTTCGGGAGCTATGATCGTGTGCTCGCCCGACCCCGAAGGTTCCTGATCTTTTTTTTCGTTTTCAGCCTTGTCGCGCTCTTGCGAGGAAATTTCGGGGTCTAAATCATACACCTCATTATCCATACTGAGCTTGGACCGGGATCGATCGTCATTTGGATTGATGTTGGGTAGTTTTCTTTCTGAGATTGTTTGCAGGGAGGGAAATGACTTCAGGCCCTCCGCGCCCTGTGCCACGCTTCGGGTCGATCCTGGCAGCACATGGGTTGAAGATAGCGTGCCGGGAAGCGGCATTTTTTTTAGCTCCCCTTTTGCTTTGGCCACGAGGAGCGTGGCAATTTCTGGAATTTTATTTACATCTTTCCAATCGCCGCTCGGGTACTCGCGTCCCACTTCTTTTCCGGTGACATGGTTCTTTAATATGAGCTGGCGAATCCGCTCAAGGTCAAGAGGACCCAGGACGCGTCCCGAACCTAGTTTAATTTTAAAGAGTCTTTTTCCTTCCCCGCCCATTTCCTAAGCTCCCATGCGAAGGTAGATCCGCTTATGAATACTGGACCCGGGGTCTAGAATTACAGATTTTGAACAACTTTTTTTGCAACGTTGACCATGCGCGCAGGCAGTACTCCCAGCTGCACCGTCAAGGCAACCATGGACGCCACCGCTAAAGTTGACCACGCTGAAACCCGCGTAATCGGAACCGAATCGGCGGCATCCTTCATGTACATGCAAACCAAGACCCTCAAATAATAGTACACTGAAATGGCGCTACAGAGCACCCCGATTACAACGATACTAATTTCTCCAGCTTCAATGGCTGAGTAAAATAGCAGGTATTTCGCATAAAAACCCGCCGTAGGAGGAATTCCTGCCATTGAGAGCATAAAAACCGCCATAGCAAATGCCAAAAAAGGGTGTTTTTGAGAAAGACCCGAAAGGTTATGCAGATTAAGTCCCCCATCACCCCGGGTAGAAATGGCCGAAAGAACAGCAAAAGCTCCGAGGTTCATCAAAGCATAGGAAACAAGGTAGAAAACTAAGCCTGAATACCCTTGGCCAGACTTTGCGCCGACGAAAATCCCAATGATTAAATAACCCGTATGGGCAATCGACGAATAAGCGAGCATTCGCTTAAGATTCGTTTGTGTTAACGCAACCACGTTGCCAACTACCATCGTTAGTACAGCACACAACCATAAAATATCACGGAGATGGTCTTGAACCTGAAAACTGAGCCCTTTTCCATAGCCTAAAGAAATAAAGAATCTGAGTAGGGCGGCAAAAGACGCTGCTTTTAATCCCGTGGTCATAAATCCCGTGATAGGGGCGAGGGCTCCCTCGTAAACATCAGGCATCCACATATGAAAAGGAACAGCCGCAACTTTAAATAAAAATCCAACCATCGATAGTCCTACGCCCATAACAAACAAAGGACTTAACTGTGCGTTGTGTTGAACAAAGCTAGAAATGCCACGAAGCGAAACCGTTCCTGTCGCACCGTACAGGAGTGCGATCCCATAAAGTAAAATAGCTGAAGCCGCAGAACCTAAAATAAAATATTTCATCGAAGCTTCGTTTGAACGTCGGTCCGCGCGACGAAATCCAACAAGAACGTAAACCGAAAGGGACATGATTTCGAGCGCGATAAACATCACGATAAGATTAACGGCGGACACCATCAGCATCATTCCGATGGCCGAGAAAAGTATAAGAATGTTGTATTCAGGATATTGCAACCCCTCGCGATCTAAATACTTAAATGAAGTTAAAATAGTTACCCCAGCAGAGGATAGAAAAAGAATCGTAAAAAGATTTGCTAATCCATCTACAACATAGCCCTCGTTAAAAATATAAACTGGACTCAGCGGCAATCCGATGCCCGCGGCTATCGAGCCTCCCAATACGGCACAAAGCGAAATAAATAAGACTAACCACTTAGGGTTAAATCGCCTGAGAACACTGGCGATCATTGCTAGTGCCACCCCTCCTAACGCCCACATCAAAGGCTTAAGCGCCTCCCATTGGTCGGGATGAATTGTAAGAAGCTCCGGGCGAATTGTAACTAATGCTTCCATACCAAAAATCCCTTCGAGTTCAGTTCATATTTAACTGGCGCCTGAGCGTGATCCACCTTAAGGACTTCAGATACGACCTTTGTTCTAGCTAAAAAACGCTCTACCGAACTGTTGAGTTTCTCAAAAAAGAAACTGGGGTAAACTCCCATCGCAAAAATCGCTACGATCAAGGGGACCATAATAACAGCTTCGCGCAGGCTTAAATCCGAAAGGCCTTCGTTTTCTTTATTTTGAAGAGGACCAAACATGACCCTCTGAAATACCCAAAGCATATAAACCGCACCAAAAATTACGCCAGTACTGGCGATTGCAGTCAAGCCCGGATTCGCCCCCCAGGCTCCCAATAAAATAAGAAATTCACCCACAAAACCATTTGTTCCGGGTAGCGCTATAGAAGAAAGGGTTACAATCATAAATACAACAGCGAACAAGGGCATCACTTTAGCGATTCCGCCAAATGCGGAAATTTCGCGCGTGTGTCGTCGCTCGTAAATCATTCCAACCAATAAGAACAGCGCGCCAGTAGAAATTCCGTGATTTAGCATTTGATACACGGCGCCCATTGCTCCAGCGGAAGTGAGTGAAAACAAACCTAAAACGACATAGCCCATATGACTGACTGAAGAGTAGGCCACCAATTTTTTAATATCAGGCTGAACCATTGCGACCCAAGCCCCGTAAACAATTGCAATTGTTGCCAAAATCATAAACGGAAACTGAAACAGCAATACTGCCTGCGGAAACAGGGGAAACGCAAATCGAATAAAGCCGTAACCTCCCATTTTAAGGAGTACTGCAGCTAAGATTACGCTTCCCGCTGTGGGGGCCTGCACGTGGGCATCTGGTAACCAAGTGTGAAACGGAAAAAGTGGTACTTTAATCGCGAATGCGAGCGAAAATGCCAAAAACAAAATGGACTGAGTCGAGCTCAAGGATCCGCTGGGCAGCTTCAATTTATAAAGATCGAGGATATAAGTAGAATAATTTCCAAATTGGACTCGATGCTGATGAGCAAGATAAAAAATCGCTACCAACATCAAAAGAGAGCCAACAATTGTGAATAGAAAAAATTTGGTCGCAGCGTAGATGCGGTCCTTGCCGCCCCAGATTCCCACTAAAAAATACATGGGAATCAGCATTGCCTCCCAGAATACATAAAATAGAAAAATATCAAGTGATACAAATGCCCCAAGCATCCCTGTCTGTAGAACAAGCAGTAAAAAATAATACTCTCGAAAGCGCTTTTCTATGGCGTTATACGAACTCAAAACGGCAATGGGCATGGTAAAGGTGGTCAAAATCAAAAGCCAAAGCGCTAAGCCATCAATGCCGAGCTTATAGGAAATTCCCAAAGCCGGGAGCCACTCTGCGGCTTCAGTTAGCTGAAATTCTGGACCGCCGGCACTAAATTTCTGAAAAATCAGAAAAGATAATCCGAGTGATACTAAAGTGCCCAGAAGAGTCCAATTTCGAAGAAATCCTCTGCCGCTTTCGGTTTGAGTGGGAATCAAAAGGCCGATTAATCCCCAAGCTAAGGGAAGAAAAACAAGTAGGGTTAACAAATGATTTTCAAGCCATTCCATACATTAAGTACCCCACGGTCATAATGAGCCCCAAGAGGGTCATAATCGCATAAACATGAAGCGAGCCTGTTTGTATAACCCGAACTGTTTGTCCCGTACGTTCGGACATCCAACCCAGCGATAGTGCGAGCCGGTCGATTACAGCAACGTCAAAGCCCTTCCATAGCGCCAGTGACAATTGGTAAATGGGCCGAATGAAAAGAAAATTAAAAATCTCATCCACATACCATTTGTTTTCTAAAAGTTTATGGATAGGCGCGAACCGAGTCTTAAGATGGGATACAAGATCTAAATTTGAGTAAAGCTTAAGCGCAAAAATCATTCCGACTGCCGCTCCAAAAATGCTCACCCCCATGAGCACCCACTCCATGGCAGGTGCCGTGCCAGAGCTCACAGCGTGATGAGTGGGAATCACAGTCTCTAGCCAATGGTCTAGCCAGCTAAAATGTGGAATTCCAATTAATCCGCCAGCAAAACTTAGAACCGCGAGCACCTGAAGGGGGATAATCATGAGACTGGGCGATTCGTGTACGCCTCCTGATTCGTGTGATTGTCCATGTCCATGACCGTCATGCGGGAACGAGTGGGACTGGTGCGGAATTACCTTAGCGCCTGTGTGAGGCCGATTTTCTGAGAAACGTGGCGTTCCTAAAAAGGTGAGCGAATAAAGGCGCGTCATATAAAAGGCAGTCATCACTGCGGTCACAGCGCCTAATAACCAAAGGATTACAGAACCACTTGGACTACTAAACGCCTGCCAAAGTATTTCATCTTTTGAGAAAAACCCAGAAAAAGGAGGAAGACCGCAGATAGCCAGCAATCCAACAGTAAAAGTAAGCCAGGTCTTCGGCATCTTAGATTTTAATCCGCCCATTTTTAAAATATCTTGTTCGTCATGCATTCCATGAATCACACTGCCCGCCCCTAAAAACAAAAGCGCTTTAAAAAAAGCGTGAGTAATCACATGAAAAACTCCGGCTGTATAGGCTCCTACGCCACAGGCTAAAAACATGTATCCCAACTGAGAAACGGTCGAATAAGCCAAAACTTTCTTAATGTCCGTCTGGGCAATAGCTATAGTCGCTGCAAAAAAAGCGGTAACTGCCCCAGTAATCGCGACGATGCTCATTGCCGTTGGAGACAAGCTATAAAGAAAATTTAAGCGCGACACCAAGTAAATACCCGAGGTCACCATGGTGGCCGCATGGATTAACGCAGAAACGGGAGTCGGTCCAGCCATCGCATCGGGTAGCCAAACATAAAGAGGAATTTGCGCCGATTTACCCATACAGCCGATAAACAAGAGCGTACAAATTACCGTAATTGTACCCTGGCCAACGCCGTGTATTGTGCCTTCGCCATGGGCTGTTCCAACTACAATCGAGCGCACGGCCTCAAAATCGAGACTCCCGAAACTATAAAAAATAAGAAACATTCCGAGTAAAAAGCCCAAATCGCCGATTCGATTTACTACAAAGGCTTTTTTGCCAGCAGAGGCTTTTAGGGTGTCCGCGTACCAATAACCAATGAGCAAATAGCTGCAAAGACCTACTCCTTCCCACCCTAAAAACAAAATAGGTAAAGAGGCGCCCAAGATTAACATCAGCATCGAAAAACAAAATAGGTTTAAATAGGCGAAATACTTGCCAGGCGTTGCATCGTGGCTCATGTATCCAATAGAATAAATGTGAATCAACGTGGCAACTCCGGTGATAAAAACTGAAAAGATTGCCGACAATGCGTCTAGGCGAAAAGCCATTTCTACATGAAGATTTGCGACGCTAAACCAATTATAGAGAGATTGATTTATAATTCTCTGCTCTGGTTCCAGTCCCTGCAGCTTTAGAAACAGGACCAAAGAAACCAAAAACGACGCAAAAATAGAAAAAGAGGCGATCAAACCTGGAATCAAGGCGCCTGCCTTTTCTTTTCCTCTTGGCGCCTGTCCGAAGGCATACCAGGCGCCGTTGACCAGAAAACCCAGCAGCGGAAATAGTGGAATCCAAGCCAACATTACCTACCCCTTTAAAAGCTGGATCTCGTCTGTATCCACGCTGCGAAGCGTGCGAAACATCGCTATAACCAGGCCTAATCCAACCGCTGACTCGGCAGCAGCGACTGTGATGATAAAAAACACGGACATCTGACCAGACAAATCATTGAGCTGCCGAGAAAACAGAATAAAGGTCAGATTAACTGCGTTGAGCATCAGCTCGATCGACATCAAAATAACTATTATGTTACGCCGGACCATTACCCCATAAAGTCCAATAAAAAATATGGCCGAACTAAATGCGAGGACTACCCATGGCTCAACTGGACTCATGGTTCACTCTCCATCCTCTTTCTCTTGGCTACGGCAACCGATGCCACGATTGCTGCAAGCAACAATACCGACGTGAGCTCAAAAGGTAAAATATACTCGGAGAACATAAGCTCTGAAATGACCTGAGTATTTCCGCCCGCAGCCTCTATTCGCTCAGGCGTAAATAATCCCGTCGCCGTGATCAGCGTAGCGTTTTTAAACGCGAACAAAAACGAAGCAAAAATTCCGAGACAAGCTGCTCCCCCGAGAATTCTGGCGTAAAGGGGAGAACGATTTAAATCGAGACTGGGACCATCCTGATTGAGGAGCATAATCACGAAAATAAAAAGCACCATGATAGCGCCCGCATAAACCAAAATCTGAAGCGCCGCTATTAAATGAGCCTCGAGCATCGCATAGATCGCCGCAAACGAAAAAAACACCACAACCAGACTAAACGCACTCGCAACGGGATTTTTTTTCAAAACTACGAACAAAGCACAAGCGATTGCCAATCCAGCGAAGAAATAAAAAAAATATGGGTTTAGCGCTATCATTTATTGCCCCTTTGATCCAAGAGCTCGGCCTTATCCCAAACATTTCGAGTGGCCGTGCTCATCTCGTAGATCATGCTGAGCTTAATCGCATCTTTAGGACAGGCTTCCTCGCACATTCCGCAAAAACAACAGCGCAAAACATCGATTTCAAATTTGACGGGGTATTTTTCTTTGTCTGGTCTTTCTCCCGCCTCGATATGAATACACTCAGCGGGACAGACTGTTGGGCAAAGCATGCATGCGGTGCAGTTTTCGACGCCGTTGGTCGCCTTGATATAATGCATGCCTCGGTAACGCTCAGAATAATTACGCCGCTCCTCGGGATATTGAATAGTAACTTTGGGCGCGAAAAGCATGTTTTTCATCGTGATGAAAAGACCTTTCGCGATATCGACCAGATAGATTTCAGTCCAAATGTTTCTTTTTTCTTTTACTAGCATTTTCAAATCCACCCGAAATAGATTAGGACGCCAGTTGCGAAAATATTTGCGAGCGAAAGCGGCAACATCACTTTCCAACCCAGATCCATGAGCTGATCGTACCTAAAGCGCGGCAGGGTCCATCTGACCCAAACAAAAAGCCACATAAAAAAACCAACTTTTAACAAAAATGAAACCGCTTCTAACCCAACGCGAACCCAATCGTGGGTCGCACCCTGTAGCTGAAGCATATTTAAGACCTGTGAAAAGCCGGGCAACATCTGCCAGCCCCCAAAATATAGGGCCGTTAACAGGCCGGAGGCCGTCGTCATGTTTACGTATTCGGCCATCATGAATACAGCGAATTTCATAGAGCCATATTCTAGATGATACCCAGCTACAATTTCCGACTCGCCTTCGGGCAAATCAAAGGGCAGTCTGTTGGTCTCGGCAAACGCAGCTGTAAGCAAAATGATAAAACCCAGTGGCTGAACAAAAATGCCCCATTTAGGAATCGTTAAAGGCCCGAGCTGCGCCAATATTTCGCCTTGCGCTCGCGCAATCTCGCCTAAATGTACCGACGAGAACACCATGACGATCCCTATGACCGACAGGCCCATCGAAAGATCTTAGCTGATAATCTGCGACGTACTTCGTAAACTTCCGAGAAGTGAAAATTTATTATTCGAAGCCCATCCTGCCATTATAATTCCGTATACACCTAGCGATGCGATCGAAAAAATATAGAGGAGCCCAACATTGAGGTCAGCGACTTGAAACAGAATTTGCCTTCCGTTTATTGTGATGGGGCCCGCAATTGGGATCACCGCAAATGTCATAAAAGAGGGAATGAGTGACACAATCGGGGCAAGCGCATAATAAAATTTTTCGGTATGACCGGGAATGGGATCTTCTTTAAAAATAAATTTCACTGCGTCCGCTATGGATTGAAAGAGCCCAAGTGGCCCGATTCGATTAGGTCCCAGCCGGTTTTGCATCAATGCTGAACCCCGTCGCTCTACCCAGGCCATAATGGGCGCCACCTGCAGCAAGATCCCGATCAAAATGGCGGATTTGCCCAGCATAATAAGAATTTCAACCGACGTGCTTGAGAGCTCGATCACGCGTGGCCCGCTTCCTTGCTATTAGCCCAGGTCATAAGTATTTCAGAAAGACCTTTGCTCTGCCCCGGAGGTGCGATCGCTCTCGAATAAGACTGATCCATCCCATTTGAACTGGTCACTGTGCCGTCTTTCTCTGCGAACCCAGCGCCTGGTAGAACGGCGGCAAACGTATCGGCTTCGCTCTTTCTAAATACACCTATTCCAACGACTGAAACACCTTTGATCTCAGGCAACACCGCTCGGCCACCGCGAATAACAATCGCTGCCTCAATTCCTGCGGGCATTTTTTCAAAGGGCTTGATTCCTAGCCTCTCCATCCCGTGCAAATTTGCCGTTTTGCTTTTTCTTTTTAAAATTTTATCGGCGTCTTGATCGTCCGCCACATTCTTAACGCCCGGAGTGCCAAAGTGAAAGATCACTGCCCCAGGAACGTTGTTAGACGTAAAATCCAAAAGCATTTTGCCTTCTTCGTTAGTTAGGTCACTACCCAAAAGAACGGCTGTTTTTTTATTTTGAACTGTTTGTCGGGCTCTATTCACTGCGGACGGCCAATCCGTAATCATTAACCCACCGGACTGCTGCGCGGGAGTAATGATTCGCGTGGGGTCATGAAGATGGCGAAAGTTAAACCGTCCTTCGTCGCATAGCCAAAATTTATTGATCAATTTATTTTCTCGTGGGAGACATCGGTATATCGTTTCAGATTCGTGATGAACCTCCATGTTGCAGCCACGCGAACAACCTTCACAAATGGTTGGTGTCTTTTTTAAATACCAAACACGCTTTTTAAATCTAAAATCTTTAATAGTTAGAGACCCGGTTGGGCAAATATCGGCATAATTTCCGGCATATTCAGTTTGAAGTTGTTTTTCGTCTATCGTTGTAATTTCGGTAAAATTTCCACGTTTTACCGCGACCATTTCGTGAATTCCGGCGACTTCCGTACCAAATCGTATACAGCGCGTGCAATGAATGCAGCGATTCATATTCTTTTTTATCACGGGCCCCATGTCGAGATCCAAATAGGTCCGACGCTCTTCGGTGTAGCGACTATTTGCATCTCCATAAAGATACGACTGGTCCTGCAAATCACATTCGCCGGACTTGTCACAAATGGGGCAATCCAATGGGTGGTTGACCAGCAAAAACTCCATTGTAGCTTTTTGCGCCTGCTTCACACGATCTGAATGAGTCTTTACAACCATTCCTTCCGTGGCCGGAGTAGAACAAGCCGTCTGAAGTTTCGGCATTTTTTCAATTTCGACTAAACACATACGACACTGAGCGACTACAGAAAGCCCTGGGTGATAGCAAAAAAAAGGGATATTAATCCCGCCTTTTTTCGC
>CAYJBA010000039.1:0-11883 GCA_964367865.1 uncultured Bacteriovoracaceae bacterium
AACACGACGCTCTTCCGATCTAATTTAGAATACTCATTAAGCGAAGGAACCTGCATTTTATTTTGGCGTTCGAGTTGTACGCGAAGTGCCATCACGACGTCAGCCTTGGGCAGGAGAGATTCGGGTCTCAAGGCATATTTTACTCCAAGCGTTTGTGGCATAGGCGGCAATAGCGTAGGTGGTCCGCATACCGCCACGGTCGCACCTAGTTTTTTTAAAATATAGATGTTGGAGCGAGCAACGCGACTATGGGCTATGTCGCCTAAAATAAGAATCTGTTTGCCTTTGAGTTTTCCTAGTTTTTCTTCCATCGTAAAGGCGTCTAGGAGACCCTGAGTCGGGTGTTCGCGAAAACCGTCGCCAGCGTTGACAACCGGAATAGATAAAGCACGCGCTAAGATCTCCGGACTGCCAGCGGACGAATGGCGAACCACAATGCAATGGGGTCTCATGGCTTCAATGGTTTTTGCAGTATCTAAGAGTGTTTCGCCTTTTTGCGTACTTGATCCAGCCGAGGCGAAATTTAAGGTTGAGGCACCTAGTTTACGGGCGGCGAGATCAAAAGAGTTTCGAGTTCGGGTAGAGGATTCAAAAAAAAGGTTCGCGATAGTTTTGCCCTGTAGAATGGGAACGGTTTTGCCCGCCTTTACAGCCGGCGCAAATTCGCGAGCTAGCGCAAAGAGGGATCTAATTTGTTTTTCGTCCAGATCCTGAGCAGAGAGTAGGTGTTCGAGTTTAATAGTTTGTGACACTTTTTAAATCCTCCTCAGCATCCGCTCGAAGCGGATTTTTGGAAATAGTCCAGCTACGCTTGAGTCTGGATCTGAAGAAAGCCAGATCCAGCGCGCCTTCCCAATGATTGAATCAATGGGAATAATAAAAGGAATTTTAGATTTTTTAAATTCTGACGAACTCGTTCTAAGGTCGGACAACACCATAACCGAAAAATCTGGAATTTTTAAAAGTGGGATATCATCAATCACGGGAGACTCGATGCAAACAGAATAAGCTTTTCCAAGCGAGGTACGTTCAGAGGTGCAAGGAGTGCTTTGTCCCGAAACATCGGTCATGGAGGCTCTATTCAAATAAAGAACTCCTTTTTTAACTTCGACCAAATCACCTGGCAGACCCACTACTCTTCGAATGTACTCACCCGGTGACGGTTGTGTCGAAGAAAATACGATAATGTCTCCATGTTTTACCGGGCCATCGGTGTCTGAGTTAGTCAGGCGCTCAACATTTCTAAAGCCCCATTTTGTAATCAATACCGTGTCGCCCGCTTCGAGTGTCGGTCGCATAGTAGGTCCCGCTACTCGATAAGCTTCGACTAGAAATAAACGAGCTCCCAGCGCAAATCCTATTGCTAACCCGATCGTGGGTCCATATTCCTTAAAAATAATCTTGGCTGTTCGATTCACTCGTCAGTCCACCTTGAGTACAGCTAAAAAAGCTTCTTGTGGAATTTCCACAGAGCCGATTTGTTTCATTCTCTTTTTCCCCTCTTTTTGCTTTTCTAAGAGTTTTCTCTTTCGGGAAATGTCGCCACCGTAACACTTAGCCGTAACATTTTTTCGCAATGCCGATATGTTTTCGCGCGCGACAATTTTCGACCCAATAGCGGCTTGAATAGCGATCTCAAACATTTGGCGGTCGATGAGTTCCTTCATTTTTTTTGCCAACTCGCGGCCGCGATGAACTGATTTGTCTTTGTGAATGATGAGCGAAAGTGCATCGACCGGCTCGTCATTGATGAGAATATCCAGTTTAACTAAGTCAGACGGACGGTAATCGATGAGTTCGTAGTCCATCGAGGCATAACCCTTAGTTCCGCTTTTGAGTCTGTCATAAAAATCAAAGACCATTTCATTGAGAGGCATTTGATAGATTAGCGCTACGCGGGCTTTGGTGAGGTAGTCGAGCTTATCTTGAATTCCACGTCGATCGTTACACAGCGCCATGACGGCCCCTACATATTCCGCTGGCATATGAATCGTAAGGCGAATGTAAGGTTCTTCGATAGTTTCAATTTTTGTCTGATCCGGCAACTTGGCCGGGTTATCCACCATGGTCACCTCACCATTGGTTTGAGTGACTCGATATACAACTGAGGGCGCGGTTGTAATCAGGTTGAGATTATATTCTCGCTCAAGGCGTTCTTGAACCACGTCCATGTGCAGTAAGCCCAAAAATCCGCAGCGAAAGCCAAAGCCCAAGGCAGAAGATGTTTCAGGCTCAAAAGAAATTGCTGAGTCATTGAGTCGCAGCTTTTCGAGAGATTCTTTTAGGTCGTTATATTCATCCGCATCGATGGGGTAAACGCCGCAAAAGACCATCGGCTTTACCTCTTTAAACCCACCCAAGGCCTCAGTCGCTGGCTGATTCACATCCATGACTGTATCGCCCACTTTCATGTCTCTGACGTCACGAATTCCGCAAACGATCGCGCCCACTTCGCCACTTCTGATTTCATTTACATCTGTAAATTTAGGCGAAAATACTCCGACGCGTTGAACTTCAAATTCTTTTCCCACGTGATGAAGTCTGATGCGTGTGCCTTTAGTAATCTTGCCTTCAAAGACTCTGCAAAGCGCGATGACTCCTTGATAAGAGTCGTACCAGCTGTCAAAAATGAGTGCGCGAAGTGGGTCGTTGTCAGCATCCTTTGGAGGCGGAAAATATTTTACGACTGCCTCTAAAACCTCTTCGATTCCGATACCGGATTTTGCGCTACATTTTACCGCATGGGTAACATCGACAAGTCCGATCATTTCGTCGACTTCTTCTAGAACACGATCGGGATCCGCAGCTGGAAGGTCTATTTTATTGATGACCGGAAACACTTCGAGGTTAATTTCAAGTGCCATGAAAACGTTAGCAAGCGTTTGCGCTTCAACGCCTTGAGAGGCATCAACAACCAAGATGGCCCCTTCGCAAGCAGCGAGTGAGCGCGAAACTTCGTAGGTGAAATCCACGTGTCCGGGAGTATCGATAAGATTTAAAATATAATTTTGGCCGTCTTTCGCTTTGTATTTGAGACGGACGCTCTGAGCTTTGATCGTAATTCCGCGTTCGCGCTCAATGTCCATATTATCTAAAAATTGAGCTTCCATTTCGCGGGTCGACACAGTCCCCGTTTTTTCTAAAAGTCGGTCGGCCAGCGTGGATTTGCCGTGGTCAATGTGGGCGATAATGCAGAAGTTCCTAATATTTTTAGACATGAAAGTTTCGGGCAAGTTAACAGAACGGGCCCCGTTTCGAAAGGGTACTCGGGAGTTGATTTCCTGATTCAACTTCTACATAACCGAGGGTCAATCGGGTTACAGGGGTGGTTTAATGCGGGATTCGGAAGAGCTCATATTGGATATTGCCGATCTTTCCCGAGGGGGGGCCGGGGTAGCACGTCATTCGGACGGGAGAGTGATATTTGTTCCCTTTACCGCACCAGGAGATCGAATTCGCGCCCGCGTTTTAGGTAAGACCAAAAATTATGCGCATGGTCATATGGTTGAAATAATTAAACAATCACCAATTAGGGTTGATCCGCGCTGTCCGGCATTTGGTCATTGTGGGGGCTGCCAATGGCAACATATTCCTTACGAGCTTCAATGGAAAACAAAATTAAGCGGGGTAAAACAGGCCCTTTCTAGGCAGTCAGTTCAGGATCCCGGGGTTTGGGAGGAATTTCCGGCCCAGCAAGTTTGGGAGTATCGAAATCGGGTGCAGCTTCGTGGAAATAAGGAAAAATTAGGCTTTTTTGAGGCCGGTACCACAGAATTGGTCGCTGTAGACCGTTGTGATTTGGCAATGACCGAAATTAACGCAGGCTGGGTTGAAATTCGATCAGAGGGAAGTAAACTGCCTGGAGCCTACAAAGTTGAAGTTGAAGTCCTTCCTGATCACTCCCTTCGAAAAAATTGGAACTCTAGGCACGCTTCTATGGGCTTTAGGCAGGTGCATGACGAGCAAAATGAAAAATTAAAAAATTGGATCAAGACTTCGCTGAGTGGGTCTGAAACTTTATTTGATCTGTACGGTGGATCGGGAAATCTTTCAGAGAATCTGAGTTCGAAATTTCTTGAAATCCACTGTGTGGATTTAAGTGCCCCCACCGCTCACCCCGAGGGATTTCCGCCTCACTTTCATTTCCATAAAATGCCGGTTTTAAAATGGGTAAAAAATGTGGCTCGAAGTGGAAGCTCCAAATCAGATCTTTCGGTCATAGTTGATCCTCCGAGAGAAGGCGTCTCCAAGGACCTAGATTCGCTTGAAAAATCATTAAGAACTCTGGGAGCAGCAGAATGGATTTTGGTGGGATGTGATCCAGACGCATGGTCGCGAGATCTTCGTCATCTGGTGGCTCGGGGTTGGAAATTAGACAAGGCCGCAGTCATAGATCTGTTTCCTCAGACGCGGCACGTCGAGTCATTGGCCCTTCTTCGCCTTTGACACCCCAGCTATAAAAAATTACTCTTAAACGTGGGGTAATCCAGATGTATAAAAGTAGAATATATTTAGCCTTTGTTTCTATCCTTGCCTTAGTTTTCGCGGCTGGAATCTCCGGCTGTTCATCTCCAGGAAAAAAGAAAGCTCCTAGCTCTGCTGAGCGTGCTCAGATTTTAGTCGAACTTGCTCTGGAGATTCTGGTCGAGGGCGATGCGACGGGAGCGCTACTTAAATTAAAAGAAGCCGAGGCATTAAATAACCAGTTGCCCGACCTATTTCATGTTCGAGCTTTAGCTTTTTATTTTAAAAAAGATTATGAAAACGCAATTCAGAATGCGCATCAGGCGATTCAGATCGCACCCGAATTTTCTGGGGCTAAAACAACGCTAGGAGTTGCTCTATTAGAAACGGGGCGGATGAACGAGGCGATCGCTCCCCTGATAGAAGCGAGCAACGATACTTTATATCGCGAAGCATTTAAGGCTTTTACAACACTTGGAATAATTTATTATAAAAAAATGAATTACCCAAAAGCTCGCGAGTATCTCACTCGAGCGATCGACGCGAATTCTCAGTCCGCTTGTAAAGCATATTATTATCGGGGCCACATCGCGATGAGTGATCATAAATTCTCAGATGCATTAAAGGATTATGATAGTGCAACCAGAAGTGTTTGTGCGGGTTTTGCAGATGCTTATTTGGCAAAAGGAATCGCCTACGAGCGGGCTAAGAACTACGATGAAGCTCGAAAAATTTTTCTATTGGTGCATCAAAGATTTCCAAAGACAGAAATTGCTGAAGAGGCTTTAAATCACTACAAAGGGCTCCCTTAATTCTCCATGCCAGACCAGAAACAAACTCTAGGCGAATTATTGCGCACGGAAAGAGAAAAGCGTGGGCTTAGTATTGAGCAGGTTGCTTCTGCAACGAAAATTGGCGTTCGCATTTTGCATTCGCTCGAGTCCGACCATTTTTCTGATTTACCGGCCAAGCCATTTATCCGAGGTTTCGTAATTTCTTACTGTCGCTTTATCGGAATTGATTCTAAAGAAACTTTAAATCAATACGACGACTTTATTAATAAAAAGGCGCAAGAAAGGCCAAGCCGCGAATCGGGTCACAGCGGATATGTTTTTGAGAAACGCGAAGGCGAGCAAAATCGAACTATCCTTTGGACTTTTCTCCTGGCTTTCGTCCTCTTTGGTGGAGTTGCTGTTGTTTTTCTCAAAAAGCCTTCCAGTAAGCATAAAAGTCAAAGTCATATTGATAAGCTAAGAGAGGCTTACGGAACGCCTACAGCGGTACCCTCAGCGGTAGTCGCTGCTGCAGAAGTAAAAGCAGAGGTAAAGCCCGTGGAAACAAAGTCTGCTGAAACCAAAGCTACTGAAACTAAGGTGGATCCACCCAAGCCTAAGGTCGAAAAGACGGAGCAGCCTCCTCCTCCCGTAGCTGCGCTTCAGGTTCCATCCCAAACTCCGCCCCAGCCCGTTGTCCAAAAGGACGACAAAGTGGTTTCGGCTCAGACTTTGTCCAGCCCAGTTTCTACCGGCGAAAACTTGGATAAGGATCCTAGTGATCCGCTTAATTCCGGAAAAAGTCTCAAAAACAGCGACATTCATCATAAAATTGTTTTCAAAGCGCAGGGAAACGTTTGGGTGAGATATAAATTAGATCGGCGTCCCCCGATGCGATTTATTTTGCGCAAAGATAGTGTCCTCGTGCTGAGAGCCGTGGACGTAATTCACTTTCAAACTTCTAATCCTGGCCTGTTATTATACAACTACAATGGCGCGGGCAGTCGACCTTTAGTCGAAGCGAAGAATCTCACGTCGCGTTATGGTGGCGGAACTTTGATTTATCCTCACCAACTATCTGAAAATACACAGGATCCATTTCCAGGATGGGGGCCGATCCCTACTTCGGAGCCCCCTCCGAGTCCGAAACAAACGGGCTTATCCACTCCTTAGCAATAAGTTTTCAACACGTTTACGCCGACTTATCAACAGCATCTAAATATTTGATATTATTAAATATCTTGTCTTATATTTGATTTATTCAACTACGATTAGAAAAGTTATCCACAAAGGCTTGTTCAGAGCGGTTCTTGGGGAATTTTTGCACTGATATGTCATATAAATGTCGCTATTTTGCTGAATTTAGAAATTATCTCTAATGGAAGTATAATCGAGACTAGCTCTGAGCGCAGATCTTGCGGCAAAAAGCGTTACCACCGAGCCCTTTGAAATATCCCATAAGCGGCAATTCCAAGCACGATATTAGGAAGCTGAAGTGCCCAAAAAGCGTGAAATTTTCCCCACTGGACGCCATAAACAATTCCAAAGGTTTGAATTCCCCAATAAGCGATCAGAGTAACAAGTGCGATTAAAACGGCGCTCGCTCGAACGCTTCGAGTCCGTACTGTTCCAAATCCAATTCCCAAAAATGCAAAAATAATGGGACTGAGTGCTACTGAATAGCGCCTCCAAAACTCACCGCGGTATTCTCTTCCATGCCAGGACTTAATGTCGGTTTCAGCAATTTTTTTAATGAGATCTTTTTGAGGAATCATCTGGGGTTTTTCAACTGAGGTGTCAACACCTTCGGGAATCTCAAGATAAAGGCTGTAAGAGCCAAAATTTATTTTTTGGTATGTGGTCGTCGCAATGTCATTTCGGTAAATACTCCCATTTTGAAGTCGAAGTAATATCGCGGTGCCTAGTTCGGATCCCACTTTTACCGGTAGAATTTCGCCCGACTGAGCGGCGATGGTCTGAGCGTTTCCCGGTTCGCGTTCGTCATAGATAAAAACATGTGAAAGTCGATTATTTTTACTATCGATTTTATCAGCGAAAATGAGCAAATCAAAAAATCCGGTATTGAACGCGCCTTCTCGGATAGAAGCAACAGCCTTGGTGTTTCCCACTTTTACTAGGAGCTTTTTAAAAGCTCGGTCTCCCCAAGGTACCCATGCTGTGTTTAGAAATAATAAAAATAGCGCAATGGCCGTGGCAACGGTTGTCACTGGGACAGCCATACGAACCAGACTGATTCCGCAGGCCTTAAAGGCAACGAGTTCGCTATCGGACGAAAGTCGGCCAAAGCCAATTAGGACCGCAATTAAAAATGCGATTGGAATCGCAAAGGGTAAAAAGGACATAGAAAGAAGTAGGATCATCTTGAGTAAGATCCATCCACCGATGCCGTGAATGATAAAGAGATCTGCGAGCCGCAATGCTTGGAACATCAGAAAGATAAAAAGAAAAAACAGGGTGCCGCCAAAAAAAGGACCCAAGATCTCTCCTAGGATATAGGTGTCGAATCTCTGAAGTCGAATGCCGATGGAGCGAAGCGCGTTAATAAGCATTTTTGTTAATGAAGCCTTTCCATAGCGTCATAAACAGAATTTTCCAATCCATGAGGTATGTCCAATTTCGAATATAATAGAGATCATACTCGATTCGGCGGTCAAGCGATGTATTTCCCCTCCATCCATTGACCTGAGCCCAGCCCGTAATACCTGCTTTTACCTTATGTCTCAGCATATAATGTGGGATTTCACTTCTAAATTGCCTGACAAATACCGGGCGCTCTGGACGCGGACCCACTAAAGACATTTCGCCCCTTAGGACATTCCAAAACTGCGGCAATTCATCGAGGCTCGTTGATCGCAAAAAAGATCCGAGCCAGGTTCGTCGTGAGTCCTGAGCATTTGCCCAGACAGCTCCGGTTTCGTTCTCCGCGCCGTCGTGCATCGATCGAAACTTCAACATGTGAAAGGTGCGCCCATCTAGTCCCATGCGTTCTTGTTTGTAGAATACGGATCCCCGAGAACTCAATCGAACCGCGGCAGCAATGAGGATCATGGGCACAAAGAGGAGAGCCAGAGCTAAGCTAGAAACCAGAATATCAGTTAGTCTTTTGGCCACGGCGCCCCAACCCGAAAGAGGGGAGTCGTTTAGATTAACGATGGGTAGTCCATCGAAGTCTTCGATTTAGCATACGAGGGTGACGTAATAATGAACATACGGAACCAGTTGTATTAGAACCGTTTAGTCCATAAGCATGAATAGAATTACGTCAAGTTCAGCCGTTTGGTTTCGTGGCAATGCAATTAGAATTTGATCTATACCGCGCTCCCTGATGAGTTTGGATATGTCGGCAAAATGCCCAATGACTTTTTTTCCTAAAATTTCTTTGGTTTGAGAAGCCGCCTGAGTGACCACGCCAGAAATTCTTAAGCCCAGTTCCGGAAATTTTTCGATTCGCCGAATCAGCGTTTCAACGGCATCACCCTCGCCGGCAAGCAGCACGTATCTCAAATTATAGCCATTGCGCCGCAGAGCGCGAAGTAGATTTCTTAGGGAAAGCCGAAACGTGACTAGCGCAATGCCTCCAGCGACTCCGAAATAAATCATAACGGCTCGCGAATACTTGTATTCACTGAACATGTAGGTCATCGCGATAAAAAGAAGCATCGCAATGCCATGGGCCTTGAGTATGAGCTGAACCTCGTGCGTCCGACGTAGCATCCGCCTAGCCTCATAGACTCTGAGCGATGAAAATACGATATTCCAAAGAATCATAATAAGTGGAGACAGGGCAGCGTAGGTTGAGAACTTCGGAAACCCCTTAGTAACTTCTATAAGAGGAAACTGAAATCGAAACCAGTAGGACGCCAGCCAGACCAGTCCGATGACGCAGGCGTCTATAACTCGAAAAGCTCCCCCGACAATATGGTGATACTGCTTCAACATGCGTAAGCCCTATGTTAATGAAAAGCCTCTCGAATAACCACTCTGTAGAGGATAGTTTTCATGTTTCAAATACCCAAGCTCGAAGCCCGTACTTCTCATCCCAGCTCCTTTGACTTAGATATAGTTGCTGTTTATCAGGATTCTGGAAAAAAGCCTATTCCTCCCAAAGGCAGGTATGCGGGATTAGTCGAAAAATTTAAAAAGAACGAAGCATTTCAAGGGGCGATCGGAAACGCCCAGTTTGTTCGATTTTCTGGCAAATCCTCAGAAAATACCCTTTTAGTTGGAATGGGGCTCACAACAGAACTGACTGAAGAAAAGATCCGCCAGGCTGGGGGGTTTGCGTTTGCACGCCTAAGGGCCGAAAAATGTCGCAACTTAGTCGTTCATGTGGACACGCTCGTCGAAGCGCGCGGGCTTAAAAGTGAAATGAGCCCTGCCCGAATGGCTAGAGCTTTTGCTGAAGGTTTGGTTTTTCCCGCGTATCAATTTGATTCCTTTAAAAGTAAAAAATCTGAGACGCCTTTATTGGCGCAGATTACATTTCTCACCGCTGAAAAAAACATTAAAGCGCATCTTGATGCCGAGTTACTTCGTGTAAGTGTTGAGGCAGAAGCCATGTGGGTGACGCGTGACTGGTCAAACACACCCTCAAATTATGGGACTCCTGAGTTTTACGCCAATGAAGCAAAGAAGCTGGGTAAATTTGCTGGACTGAATGTCCGCGTACTCACTGAAGCTGAGGCGGCTCGAGAAAAGATGGGACTATTTTTAGCCGTTGGACAAGGTGCTGCTCGAGAAGGCCGCATTGTAGTCGCAGAATACAAACCAAAAAATGTTCGCACGCCAAAGACCATTGCACTGGTTGGAAAAGGCGTTACATTTGATAGCGGCGGAATATCCATTAAGCCGGCGATGCGCATGGAGGAGATGAAGCACGATATGACGGGTGCTGCCACTGTCATGGGCGCAGTACTCCTAGCGGCAAAACTTAAAATCCAAAATCGCGTCATTGGAATTATGGCTTTTACTGAAAATATGCCGAGTGGAAACGCCGTTCAGCCCGGCAATATAATTACTTCTCGCGCTGGTAAAACCGTTGAGATTATAAATACGGATGCAGAAGGGCGACTCATTTTGGCGGATGCGCTCGATTTCGCCCATGACTTTAAACCCGATGTAATCGTTAATGTTGCAACTCTGACAGGAGCGGTATCCATCGCATTGGGTAAACAGTGCTGCGCGATTATGGGAAACGACGATGCCCTTGTCGAGTCCATTCGTCGCGCGGGTGAAATGAACGGCGAGCGGATCTGGGAGCTCCCGGCCTGGGATGAGTATTTTGAAGACATGAAATCTGATTATGCTGATATGAAAAACTCTTGTAACGACTCGTACGGTGGTGCAATTCGGGGCGGTATATTTTTAAAGCAATTTATTCGTAAAGGAATGCCCTGGGCTCATTTGGATATCGCTGCAACTTCTTCTAATATTTCACATGTTCCTTATTTTCCTAAACGGGGAGCCAACGGGCTCTATGTTAGAACACTTGCCCAATTTGCCGAGGAGTTTGGCTGATGACACCCTCCCGTTTTTTTATCGAAGATGCCACGAAATTTGACGGACAAACTGTTACGATTCGGGGCTGGGTCTATAACAAAAGAAGCTCGGGCAAGATCAAGTTTCTTCAGATGCGCGATGGCACGGGCCAGATGCAGTGTGTTTTTTTTAAAGGCGAATGCTCCGAAGATGCATTTATAGAATTTGATCGGCTGACTCAAGAGTCAGCCGTCGAAGTAACCGGAAAGATCAAAAAGGAACCGCGCTCCCCGAGCGGATTTGAAATGAGCGCGCAGGCGATTAAGATCGTCTCGATTGCGGATCCGTATCCGATATCTCCCAAAGAACACGGAGTTGAATTTCTCATGGAGAATCGCCACCTCTGGATCAGGAGTAATCGCCAATGGGCGGCGCTCCGTGTGCGGTCTGAAATCATTCGGGCCATTTGCGAGTTTTTTGATACGAGGGGATTTATTCGTTTTGATGCACCGATATTAACTCCGAGTGCTTGCGAAGGGACCTCCACACTTTTTAGCACGCCTTATTTCGAAGAGAAGGCTTTTCTGACACAGTCGGGACAGCTTTACGGTGAAACAGGCGCTATGGCGTTTGGTAAGGCCTACGTATTTGGCCCAACTTTTCGAGCTGAAAAATCAAAAACGAGAAAACATCTCACTGAGTTTTGGATGGTAGAGCCAGAAGTGGCTTTTATGGAGCTCGATGAGAACATGAAACTGGGCGAAGAGTTTATTGAACATATTGTCCAATCTGTTCTGTCAAAAAAAGCGCCGGAATTAAAAATTCTAGAACGTGATCTTTCTCAGCTTGAATCGATCCGCGGTCCGTTTCCGAAAATATCCTATGATGAGGCCGTAAAAATTTTAGAAAAGCGCGGTGTTTCGATACCATGGGGCGATGATTTTGGAGCGCCCCACGAAACTGCGTTGGGCGAAGAATTTGGGAAGCCTGTTTTTGTCCATCACATGCCCTCGCAGATCAAAGCATTTTACTTTAAGCAGTCCGATACAGTCGGGGGCCCAGGAGTTGAGAGTACAGGTAAGTATGAGTTGGGCTGTTATCTCATCGCCCCGTTTGGTTATGGTGAAATTATCTGTGGCGGTCTGCG
>CAYJBA010000040.1:0-11786 GCA_964367865.1 uncultured Bacteriovoracaceae bacterium
CCTTTGGACAACAATGAGCTCCCTAAAGCTCACATTCATTGTGCCGGTGCCGCAAACCTACCATCGATCCTGGAACTTAGGTCGAAGTCCAGCCAATCAAGTTGCTCAATGGTTAAATTTAACTTTGGGAGTCCCGGTCCTTCAACCTTTTTCGCCTATTACGAGCGATTCTAGACAAAAGAGGCAAGCCGAACTCCCCTTAGAAAAGAGAATACAACTGCGCCAATCCTATAAAATTTTAACGAACCGAAGCCGTTTCATGGGTGCAAATGTGCTGATAGTAGATGATTTCGTAACGTCGGGTCGCACTCTGGCAAATGCGGCTCTCGCCATGAGAGAGGCAGGAAGTAGCGAAGTACACGGATTTTGCCTAGGACTCCGACCTAGAAAGCGTCTCAGTTCTACGGGCGAAAATATTCAGGATGTCTCGCTTCAAAAATAGAGGAGAGTCCTTGAATTCCGTTGAGGATACTTTGCTCCTGGTTATCGAGAAGGGATTTACTCTTCACTAATTCTAGTTCGGGTAATTCGATTTTGTCGCCCGGAATTAAATTCAGAACAGTCATCACGATGGGCTCCTCATTTGCAATAGATGCCAGGCGAATCTGAGTCCGTTCACGCTCGCTCGCATTTTGCGAGGGAGTTAGTTTTGCGCTTTGATCACGCATTTCTTTGACGATCTTTATGGCGCCAGCGACTCCTTCTCTAATAGCTGAAATTTGCGTATTTCCGGAATATCCAGTAGGCACGACTTTCTTCAGCTCCTCGCCCAATGCTGATTCAAGACCTGGGTCAACCGCTTGACCATTGAGAGCCGGAACCAAAATATGATCAACGATCTTCGCTAAAACCGGCTTCACTTCGCTTCGGATTGCACCCAATACGTTCGCCCTTTTAATGAGAGATGAAGCTGCGCTATTACCCAAAACAATTGGCCAATAATACAAAATGCCGTCAGTGGTGATGGACTCAATACCCTCTGGAGCCTGAGTTCCACTTCTCACGCGAAAGGTGGAGTGAACGGGTGTTTCAACGTTAAAGTCTGCCCGATCCATCCAATCCGACGCAGCTATAACCGTATACGAACGCATCAGACGGGTAACTCCCGATCTATAATTTCCGACGAGTGAAAGAGGCTTACCCCCTTCGTCTTGTACATACGGTGACATGGATGCGCTCAAAATATCGCTTAAAAGCCGAATCATCGGAAGATCTTCTCCTTTTGCTCCTGGCAAAGCCATTTTTTCAAGATCTAAATAGGACACTTTCAAAGGTTCACCCAAGATACGCGTGTGCCTGGGCTGATTGACTCCAAGTCCGGTAAGCATAGATATCGCCATCGCCTTGTCATACTCATATCCAATAACTGAAAGTCTCTCAGCTGACTGATCCGAGAATTTAGTTTTTGGCATTTTAGGCTCAAATCGAAATTTACTGCCGTTCTGCTTTTCTACAGTTCGGGTAAGTGCATTTTCATTAGAAGCCGAAAGCGCGTCGGGCGCATTTACGACTCTTCTAAAGAAATGGTACCCTTCGATGGCAGCCTGAAAATTTGCCGACACCCATTCTGAAGGGGCTCGGGTTGAGGCCAAAAAGTAAGCCTCGTCTAAAAAACTTCGAATTGAAACAAACCGCTTTTCGAGGCCTTCGATATAGGCTCTCACATTTCCGACATCAAAATGAGTTCGGTCCCATGCGAAATTTCGATAAAGATAAAACGAATCGTAATCCAAGATCGCGTTTTTAACTATTTCGAGCGGAGTTGTGCCCAGATCATAACGTTGACAAGTCGGAAACACCCCCACATCCTCATCCGTGCAAAAAAGATATTTTTTAAGGGGAGCACGGGCGATCATTTCGGGAGTGAGGTCCGCCCAATAATTTTTGCCCATAAATTTTTTCAGGTAGTCATCCAAGGATACCAGCCGACCGCCGTAAATATCAAAGTTAACTACACTTCCATCTAAAAGCGTGGATCCAGCAATTTGAATTTTATTTTTAGAATCTTTAATTCCAAGACGCTCCAAAGAAGGAGCTGATAATTCCACCATTCCGGCATAGGCAGCCCGGATTGTAGCAACATCATAGGATCCCAGGCCGTTGGCCGTAGCTAGAGTCTCAAGTGCAGGGTAATCCATAATGGATGAATATTCACGTTTTGAATTATCTTTCGGCGATTCATTGAAATTTTCTTTATCAAAGGAACCAGCAAAATTGTGTCGCAACCCGAACACGTGACCCAGTTCGTGCATCATCGCAAAATCGATGTATATACCAAAGAGCTCGATATCGCTTAAGCTCTCGAACTTTTTTCCGCCGTAAGTTGCAAATACAAGATTAGATAGCGGGGCTCGAATTTCCATTTTGAGTTCACAACCGTTTAGAATCTTAAATCCGCGGCTATCGGATTCCCCTAATTCTCTTTTCCCTGGTTTGCCGGATCGAATTCTTCCGGTCCCCGAATCGACAACGTTGGCTAAAGCACTTATAGGATTTATGGAGTCTGTAAAATCAGTTTCAGCTTCCATTTCTGATTCTAACCACTTTTTTGAATTCCATTTTAAAGCCTTTGGGTTCATGACACTCAAGTCTGTTCCATTTCTATTGCTTATGGACTGCATCTTGGAACTCAAGGTCCCTGCGTCAGATTTTGAGATCTCTGTCATTGCATTCCATGCACTGGTATCGCTTCCACTCACCTCGTTTGACTTAACCAAAGGAGCGATTTCGGGGGTGTGATCCTTTTTTAAGCGGTACATGAGTTTGTGGTCGGCAATACCTGAAAATATATCTCCCCCATAAATCAGAACCGTACTTGCAAGCACCTTTCCAGTTTTAGGACTTGTAGCTGCGCTTGCAAGTCCGAGGGGTACATTGTCAGCAGTCTTTTGAACATAATGAATAAAATTGGTATCCAAATCACCGAGGACGGCGTTTTCGGTTCCTGGTTCGCCCTCGATTTTAAGTTCTAAAACATCGCCGGGTCTCTCGGACGGTGTATCTTTCAATGCCTTTTTAAAGGCGTCATTCCAAGACTCGATAGCCCTCTTTGCGCCTACAACTACTCGATCGCGCTCATCTCCTGCCTCTGGAAGTCCGGTCAAGATAAATGTAATTTTCTTGGCATGATCTTCTTTTGAGAGTTCATAGATATGCGCAAGATGATGATCAGTATTCACAGTTTCACCTCGGTCGTACTGATCAAGCTCCTTGACCTTAGTCGTAAACAAGCCGAAGCCTAGTGCCTTCTGAGTCCAAAACGGAATATTAAGCGACTGATTTGGAATATGATCGTCATCGAGCCTTCTCAAGGCAATACGTTCCTTAAAGGCGAATGTTTGGGTGGGTAGAATTTCACCGCGGCCGACGTCGCTTGAAACACAATTTTTGTCAGAATAGTTAGCTTCGTAGACAAAACCGATTGAAAATGAAAGTGCCTCAAGCTGCTTTTTTGAGTCGCTTTTGGATTTTACTTCCCAAAGTGTTTGGTCTGACCTCTTTTTTTCCATACACCGCTGCGGTGAACTTTCGACCACCGAACGCACAGACAATTGATCCGAATTCCAATCAATTAGGGCCACTGCTCCGGGTGTTGCGACATCTACCTTTCGAAATAATGGTTTCTGAAGAGCAACATCCACTCTCTTATAATATTCGACAGGAAGGGAGACTAAGGTTTCCAAATCGACAAGACTCTGCTTTCTACGTTTTACCACGGGCTGCGCGCGAATAATGCGAACCCGTTTAGCTTCAAATACAAATTTTACGATTTCTAAGTCTGAAGCCAGACCTTCAAACGCCCGACCCCGGTAATTTGAGGGAGCATCAAGAACGGTCGTTCTCCAAATATACTCCTGACCTGAGACTGAAATTGGATCCAGTATACGGCTTGGATCGAGCTGACTGATTGCCTCTACTTCACTTACGGACTGAACCCACTCGCTTGCTTGACCTTTTTCTAGCCGAAACAAGGTCCCGTCTTTAGCGCCCGTTGGCTTAAATTCATACTGACTCGTTTTAGGGCTAGTTGCGCTCGAATCCACGAGTGCAAGTTTGGGATCGACAAATTTAACCTCCCAAAATGCTACCAAAACTGCCGCGCACTCGTCTGATGCAATATGTTCTTGAACAGCTTTAATCTGCTCAACGCTGCATTTTAATACATCATCACGCGTGCCCAGTGTAGCGCGTTTAATTTCGTCGAGTTCCCTTTGAGATGCAATTTGATACAAATTGAGCCGACTCCCGGCAATTGTCGTTGAGACAATCGAGTCCTCAGGAAGATTGACTGGTACATGCATTTTCGAAACAAATTCATTTTTTGAAAATATTTTTCCTTTTAAGCGCTCCTTTAGAAAAATGACGTCAGCATCGGCGCGCTCAACCCGGACATCCCTACGTTTACTTGAAAGAGTCGAAATTCTTATGTGAGACGCAGTTTCCCAATCAGATGGGGTCAACCTTAAACTGCGCGTCTCTTCGCCTAAGTCGTTCAGTACTCGGACAGCGGTTCCTTTTTCCTGAATCTCGACTTTAAAGATCGGGACCAAAGCTCGGGCCTCGGGGTCCGTAAATCTCTCAAAAATTATTTTTTCTGCTCCCGTCAAACCGTTTTTTTCCAACTGCGTAACCGCGATACCCCGAGACTTAACTGAAAGAAGTTCTAATTCATTTAAAAACAAAACCTGATATGCAGTCACAAATGAATCATCGATTCCAAATACGACTTCTACTTTTGAGTGAGGAGCCGCTTCAATTACCAGATTTTTAAAAAGAGGTTTAAGTCGCTCAGACCCAATTGCAGAAATTACTTTTACTCGAGCGACCTCTCCAATGGCAGTCAGAGATTTCTCTTCAGAAACCGGAATAACTTCATCGCTCGTGAGTAAAATGATCTGTGAGGAAAGAATCTCTTCTTTCGTAAAAAGGGTCTGACTCACTCCATCGGGCCACGCAGCCGGACGCTGCTTAGTGCAACTTGCACCGGAAATACTTAAGGCTATAAATAGTGCGATCATACCATTATGGGTTTTCATAATTTCTCTTTTCTCAAAAAACATAGGATAATCCTGCGTAAACATTTGAACCCGTGTCACTCACTAATGAAACGTTCGAATCCTGACCATTGACCTTGAGAACATCGCCCCCGTTGGAGTGCCCCACCGTCGCATTAACTCCTTTCGCGAGTAAAAATGTAAACTCTTGGGAGATACCAAATCGATTTAAAAGGTGTCCCTGATACGTCCACGATGCCGATCGGCTTCCATCTAGACTCATAGTGACTGCCTCGATAGGTGAAAAGGATAGGCCAAGGATCGCCTTAAACTGGTGCTGAAGCTCAGATCTTCCAGTTGTCGCTGTATCAAATTGATGAAAAGCGCGCATGACAGCCAGCCCACCTGAAATGCCAAGTCCGGTTTTTTTAATCTCGTACGAAAGCCCTTCTTGTAGTGCAAGCGCCGTAATTAAGGAGTCACGGTCGTGACTCTGGATACTCAGCGGAACGGTCGCTTTGAGACGCGTATCGAGCTTTACTTCCGATAAGGGCTGCCATCCCCGATAGGTCAGAGCGATGCTTCCGTCATTTAGTATAAATCTTTTTTCACCCACAAGCTCTTGAGTCGCGCCAAGCTTGAGAGCCGTTGAAAACTGATCTGAAAGTCTGTATTTTCCAGAAAGATCTAAATCCGTTTGTAGTGTGCGCTCAGAAGTCCCAAAAACATAAAGACTTGAAGACGTTTGCGCGGCTGCTGAAATGGTCCATGGCTTGGTAACCTCTGCGCTCGCTTGAGGCAAATGAATGGAAATCAATAAGGACATGAGAAGGATTGCAGAAAAAAAAAGCCGCTTCATGAAGCACCATTTCTCCCCCTTCCGCCCGGACCTCCTTGAGCAGGTAACGTGCCATAGATTTCGAATTAAGGTAGCTCTAAGACGTGAAGATACTTAGGGACATAATGAACCGCGGTTCTATGTTCCGCACTATTCTTACGCAGGTGTAAAATCTTTAGACACTTACTCTATGCTGCGAAAATTGAATTCGAACTTAATCAAATACTACGGCGTAATTTCATTAGCTTGGCAATCCAGCCGCCTCTCTCCACAGGCACAGGCATTGCTACCTTTAGTCTTGATGTTCGCTCTCTTAAAGAAAAACAATTTAATTTTAAGACTTTACTTTTATAGCATGCTCCTGTTTGTAGGGTTGCCCTTACCTTCTCCGCTAGCAGCGGAGATGCCCGGGTCCGAAAAAATCACCTCGTCCAGACTCCTGCAACCTTGGGTAAAAAAGGGGGCGATCGTAGACTCCACCGCGATTCAACTGATGCTTCAGTTGTTTTCGGAAGACCAAGCGAGCAATCAGGTTTTGGAGCAAGTTGCATCCAAAATGGGCGCGATCCGGCTTGCAGACGTGTTTTCAGTGATTCATTTTATAAACGAACCATTGGAACTTGGCGAAGCGGAAACTCATCCGGGAAAAATGACCGTTCATCAAATATTTAACGAATGGGACGGAAGCGAGGATAATAAGGCTAGAGCCTACTTAAAACTCGAGAGGGATAATTATTTTTCTTACAAAATAGAGAGAAATCCAATCTCAATTCAAATTAAGACAGCGAAAGCTCCTTGCATTCTCATGCATTCGGATCGGACATTGATAGAGTCATTTGGAAATTTACTTCATGAGCTAGTTCATATCCTGGCAGAATTTGAACCCCACGAACCTCTGGATGTTACTGCCTTTCATTCGACTTCCGAACTCATAAGCGGAATGCTCTTACAGAAAGGCGGCGAATTTGATGCCTACCGCGAAGGCACCTCAGGATACCTTAGGGCGAAAAAGAAGTATAAACTTAAAGTTTCGACTCCCTATGATCGATATTTTGACTCGGGCGGAAAACTGGCGGATTCAGATGGCTTAAAAAGCGAAATTTTGGGTGATGATTTTTACGGTGGCTACATTGGTTTTTTTAAGGCCGAAGCAAGAAAACAGGTCAGAAATCAGCTGATCTTGCAGAAATTGAAACAGGCAAATCTATTAACTAACAGATATAAAATTCAAGATTCGATTTCCGCATTTAAAAATTATCTTTCAAAATCCGGGCTAGACAGCGAAAATAGAGCTGAAGCTGAGAAAAAATTAGAATTCTTCGAAGATTTCGTGCAGAAGTTAGAAGCCGAAATCGAAACCACTCAATTCAAAATGACCTGGATTACTGATCACTACTCTGACATTTTTAAATAGTGGGTGAAAACGAACCGCCCCTAAGATCTGCAATTTGCCAAGCTGCCTGCGACGGTCCATAGCCATCAGTTACAAAATAAAGATTTTCGATTGATTTCACTTTTTCAGGAGAAATAAGTTTTTCTCCCGCCCCAAAAAGCATTGCCTCTTCGAATCGGACCTGCTCATCCATTACATTAGACATAAAGTCTTTTTTTCCGGCGGGAATCCATGCACTCCCGACAAACATACGATCTAAAGCGCCTTTCATCTGTCGCAATTTTTTTGCAATTTCATGGTTATCCTCAGCCTGCTCGGCGGAAAAACAAATGCTCCAAAAACTGGTTTTTCCATCCGATGAAAAATGCCCCCAAAATTTACGCTCTTTCTTTTCGCCAGGCTCGAGTCTAAGCGAGCCACTAAAGCTTTCAGTCACGCCCAGACCTACAGGTACTTCGTGGCGAAAGGTGATCTGCAAAACACCCTGTGGATCTCGACCTTTTAGAAACAATACGGGTTTAGGCACGCCTGCGATCTTATTAATCGAAGCCCAGCGGTCTGCAAAAATAACAGAGCTGCAATCGACACACTGGCCGTTGCCCAATTGAACCTGAGATACTTGACCTGATTTCACAGTAAACCCAGTCACAGGAACGCCATCGAGCCGTTTGAGGTTAGGATATTTTTCAGAATCTGAGATCTCAAAGCGAAGAGCGTCCTCAATTTCACCAGACGTAATCTCAAAGCGACCTTCATTGAGTGAGGCGATAGAGCGGTCTCCATGAACCACCGCCGAGTTATAAAGGCCTTTTTGTTCTTCTTCGTCGCTTGAACTTGCCCATTCGGGTGGACCAAACGCCTTAGAATGAAATTCTCTCAAAAAGGATCCATGGCGAAACTCCCCCGAGGAAATGTTAAAAGCCTTGGCGACCTTACTCCAATACTCTGCTCCCGGACCTGGCTCTAAGGACGAAAGTGGAGAAACCAACCTCGCTCCGGTACCCGCGATCCAAACAACTTTTTTCTCAGACTTTGCAAGTGAGGCACACGCCAAAAGCGCGCACCATCCGTCTCCTACCACTACTACCGGAAGACTTTGATCAGTCACCTAAGCTCCGTTCTAAAAATTCTTTATGAAGCGCCCGTACAGCGTCATCCGCAGCTGAGTCCTTGACCGCAAATGTCATTGAAAGCGCAGAAGCAGTCCCCATCGTAACCAAAATATGATTCTGAGCAAGCAAATCAAGCACTTTTGAAAGCGCTGCGCCATCCTGAGCGAATCGACTCCCGATAATAGAGAGCGGAACCAGCTCCTTTTCGGCATGAAATTCTTTAATAAATCCCTGATGTGCAAGATCCGATAGGCCCTTTGTCCATTCGCCAAGTGCATCTTTTTCGATAAAAAATCGCAAAACCGAGTCAGCAAAATTTGGAGCCAAGATTAAGAGGTTTCCCATTGCCGCAAAATCCCAGATTGCTCCGACCACTGTGGGCCGAGTCATCTGAATCACAATCGGCATCTTTCCACGATCGGCTGTGACGCCAGTGATAGCGTACTCTTCCATTCCTTTATTATCGTTGAGATGCGTATTTGAAACGATCACCTGTGTCCCCTTATCATCTTTTAAACTGTTTCTAACTCTTAAATTGACCTGGTAGTGAGCCGCAAGCTCTACACACCGAGAATGAAGCACTCCCGCCCCCCGAATTGACATTTCTAGCATCAAACTAGCTGGAATCTTTTTCCAAAGCTTGGCGTTGGGCACCACTCTGGGATCAGCTGAGTAAACTCCATCTACATCGGTATAAATATCGCAAACAGAGGCCCCCAGAGCCGCGGCCAGGGCCACGGCAGTGGTATCGGACCCACCCCTGCCCAGGGTAGTAATTTCTTTTTCTTCGCTCACACCTTGAAATCCCGCAACAATGGCGACCTTTCCAGACGAAAGTGCATCTTTAATTCGCTTTCCTGTAATCGTTCTGATCTTGGCTCGTCGGTGTCCCGAATCCGTAATGATCCCTGACTGCGAGCCTGTTAGAGAAAGCGCGGGAATTTTTAGATCGGCAAGCGCCATACTGAGAAGCGACATTGAAACACGTTCGCCCACAGAAAGAAGCATATCCATTTCGCGGTGAGGAGGGTTTTTAGTCACCTGATGTGCAAGCGCAATTAACTCGTCGGTCGTATGCCCCATAGCCGAAACAACAACAACAACGTCATCTCCGCCAGCTCGAGTCCCGGCGATCCTCTCAGCCACGGATAAAATACGTTTTGGAGTTCCAACTGAGGTCCCCCCAAACTTTTGAACTATCAATGCCATCTTCTTTTTATAAGACACCCGCAGAAAATGAGCAAACCGCATCTCATTTGTGGCAATATGGTTTTAAGCCGCACACTTGAAGGAGAAAAATCATGAAAACTCTAAATGGGTACAAATTACTTGGGATAACTGCTGCTTTAGGCCTGGCGACTTTTAATCCGCCCTCTTGGTCAGTCGAAGATGGAAAGTCTTCTCAAGTAACCCAGATCGTAGAGAAAGACGGTCATAAATATAAAGTGGTTATCGAAAAGGGTCATAAAAAGATTCGTGTATTTGCACCGATTGCACCCGCGCCCAAGAGCAACGAAATGTACGTTAAGATTCGAAGCGGAAACGCGCTTTTAGATCGAGTCCGAGTCGGTCTGGTCAAGACACGAAAAAATGAGGCAGAATTTCAGGGCAATCTCAATCTCAGTCAGCAATCGACGATTGGCATTCAGTTTGAAATCGAGCTATCTAAATCAGCAGAGTAATTTCGCGAATTCGAAACTTAAGTTCCCGGGCGGGATTGATGTCGAAATGTTCTCGCCGCCTCGCGACGAGTAAAGCTTACTTTTTGGTACTTTGCGCGACGTCTACGGTGATGTCTCACGCGTCTGCGTTCGGGCGGATCTCTTACATCGAGCGTGGCCAAGCTTCTGGAACGATCATTTGGCATGGGAACCAGAACATGAACTCCATTCCTTAAAGGCATTCTCGGCGACACACCGTTGAGATCCGTTATCGGATCTACTTTGATTCCATAGTGCTGAGCAATGCGACTCAGAGTCTCGCTTTTACGCACTCGATAGGTCATAAACTCAACTTTTCGCGGGTAGGCAGCGTGATTATAAGTCGTTAGAAATTTATCCTTAACGTTGACGGGTAGTTTAATTCGATACGAACTCACTGTAGGCGGCGTGCACCAACGTAATAGTTCGGGGTTTAGACTCTTAATCGTGGCGTAAGAAAGTCCCGCCGCACGAGCAACTTTCAAAAGATCAGCTGGACTTTGTACATCAAACTCAGAAAGTTGAACCCCACCCACCTCAGAACCGCCTTTGGTCAGATGAGGCATGGGTACGGGCTTAGCGAGGGGTTGAGAAATTTCATTTTTAACGATCTGACCGTCTGGAAGTTGATTATCCGCAGGAACAAGTAATGTCGCCGGCGTAATACCCTGAACTGGCGGCTCTTCGTCATCGGCAAAACCATCATCTATAGCCGCAAACTCTTCGACTTCCTTGATGTCTTGTTTCAGTCTTTCATCTTCTGGCTTATCCGATTTAATAACCTTTACGATTTCACCATCCCCTGCAACGGCTTCATCCGCTCCAGGATGTGCATCGGGCAGAGCAAATCCAAACTGCTCGCGGTTCTTTGAAACAATAGCTGCAGCGATAATTTTGGGGACATAATCGCGCGTTTCTTGTTTTAAAAAGCGATGTTTAGAGATAGTCCAAAAGTCTTTAGTTCCAAACCGCCGAACTGCGCGGGCAATTTTTGCCTCACCTGAGTTGTAGGCGGCAGCGGCAAGTTCCCAGCTCTGAAACATCGAATTGAGATCTTTAAGATATTCTATCGCGGCAAGGGTGGATTTTTTAACATCACGTCTCTCGTCAACCCACCAATTCACCATGAGTCCGTAGCGCTTACCCGTTGCTGAAATAAATTGCCAAGGTCCTACCGCGCGAGCGCGAGATCGAGCCAAATTATTAAATCCGCTTTCGATCATCGCAAGAAAAACTAGATCCTCGGGCATTCCATTTTGTTTCAACAGTGGTTTAATATATGGAATAAAAAACTCTGAGCGCTCGAGATACCGTGTAAAAACCTCTCGGCCTCTTCCGCAGAAATAATCAACCCAATACTCGACCCTAGAGTTTACCGTCACTGGGTAATCAAACCGAGACTCCTTGAGCTTCACTCCACGAAAATAGATCTCCCCATTGGAGGTCGTCATGTGAGGAGCTGCGCCCTTTTCTGAATCTTCCTGAATCACTCGAGCGACTGAACCTCGACCAAAATCATTTTTAACTGAATGCGCGCAACCTGTTACAAAAATGAGCGCAGCTAGGAGGCTAGCAAAGGGGGTGGTCCGATGAATGAATTGGAACGAAAAACTTCGCTTTGTCTTTAAAACCGTCTGTCGAAATATCACGCGACCCCCTTAGGACCACTCTCGAACTGCAGTGATCCATAAGTTTACGCGCCTCGGACTCCCCTTGTCAATGAAACCCACCCCATGACTAAAATACAAT
>CAYJBA010000041.1:0-11748 GCA_964367865.1 uncultured Bacteriovoracaceae bacterium
GTTCAGCAATTCTCTTACTTTGTCTTCGAAATACTTTGCCGTGTGGTCCCAATCCAAATTGTAATAAACCTGCCAGTAGCGCTTGGTCTCTACCGATGATTTTTTAGCAGTGAGCAAGTGACCTGGCTTTAGTTCTTGGACGCCTTTGAAAAGGGTTTTTCCATCCAAACAAAATTGAAATGCCAGATAGTCTTTGAAACCCTCAAGATCAGTATCTACTGACTTTAGAAACGGAAGCAGTGTTTTGATCTCAGAAGCGAAGTAAAACTGATTACCGACCGTGGCATAGTAAAAGGGTTTGATCCCAAACCGGTCTCTGGCGCAAAAAAGCTCCTGCTTTTTTTCATCCCAAAGGGCAAAGGCAAACATGCCGCGTAAATGCTCCAGACAATTTTGTCCCCAGCGTTCGTAGGCTTTGAGAATGACCTCTGTGTCTGAGGTGGTTTTAAACTTATGCGCGCCCAACTCGTCGCGAAGTTCTTTATAATTATAAATTTCGCCGTTGTACGAAATCCAATTTCCCGACTCCTGACTCACCATGGGCTGAGACGCAGAAGTAGAAAGATCAATAATGCTTAAGCGCCGGTGAGCAAGACCCACTATTTTCTTGGGGTGCTCCCACGTGCCGTGACCGTCCGGCCCCCGGTGACGCTGAAGCTCGTTCATGACTTCGAGCGATCTTTTCAAGCCCGAGACAGGTTCGAAACTAAGATTAAAGACTCCGGCAATGCCGCACATTTAGAAGTGGCGCTCCGCTGAAATGGATTTCTAATCCGTTGACAATAAAGGGCTATTTAGATAACAAATCCATCATTAATACAAGAAAAATGCAGCTCAATTGCTGTAGATGTTAGGGCCGATTTAAGGCTAGAAAGAGACTGTGGTTTCTCAGCTTTCAAATCCCATTTCATTAGCCTGCAAGAACGTTTCAAAGCACTTTCCGTTGATTGAGAAAAAATCGGCATGGCGGATCCTGGCGGGAAAAAAGGACTTTCCTGTTGTGTGTGCCGTCACGGGTGTTGATATCACTTTAGAAAAAGGTCAAATCATCGGGCTCATCGGCGGTAATGGCGCAGGAAAAAGTACCCTATTACGCCTACTCGGCGGAGTCTATGAACCTACTCAGGGTACGATTTGGCGCTCGGGTGACGTGATGGCCCTCTACGAACTAGGGCAATTTGCAAGACGCACACTCACGGGGCGTGCCTACGCTAGGCACTTTCTAAAATTTAATGGGCAAAAACCAGAGCAAATCGAACCCCTTTTGCGAGAAATTATGGATTTCTCCGAACTGGGCGAATACTTTGATCGCCCCATCTACACTTATTCTTCAGGAATGTGCTCCAGGCTTTATTTCGCCACGTCAACCTCGCTAAGTGCAGACATTTATCTAATCGATGAGGCACTCTCAGTTGGTGACGAGCACTTTCAGGCCAAGTGCTGGAAACGCCTGACTGAAAAATTGAACCAAAACGCATCCTCTGTATTAGTAACCCATGACTGGACATCCGTCCTAAAGCTTTGCTCCCGCGCTTACTTACTTGAAAAAGGAAAAACCAAATTCACAGGCAACGCGGAGTCTACCGTTACTACCTATCTGAGTTCCATTCGAGAACAGCTTGCCCCTGGTGCCCGATTTTCAAATCTCCCCGCTCAGGTTTCCGCCAAGACGGGCCAGTCATTTCAAATGCCTATTTCAATCACATCCGAAAGTGACATAAAGGATCTCGAACTCTCGTTTTCAATTGAAAAGCTAAAGTCAGGTTCGGATTGGAAAATTCTTATCTTGGTATCTGACCTTAAGATTAAGCCTCGCGGCGGACGAACGACCTTTACTCTCGAAATTCCAGACCTGCCGATCCCACGCGGAGACTACTATTTAAATTTATTTTTAACAGCGCCTAAGAAAAACGGAATTGTTTCAGCGCAACCCTATGACGTTAAAACCTGGTATTGGGGTAATCCCATTCGGCTGAAAGTCGAAGGCCCGGATACCCAAGCCATGTGTGTCTTACCTAAGACTTGGGCGGTTCAGTGAAAACCTCGCCATCGATTTCAGTTTCACATTTAAGCAAAACTTATTTTCCCACTTTCTTTTCAGTCGCGGTTAATATCGCGAAACCACTTACAGGCCGCACTTCCTCGCGGCCTAACCGCCTTAAAGCAAAAAAGGCCGTAGACGATGTAAGCTTGCAGATCAAATCAGGTGAACGCGTCGGGATTATCGGCCGCAATGGTGCTGGCAAATCTACACTGTTGCATCTCATAGCCGGAATGACCGCACCGAGTTTCGGTCAGATTGATATTCAAGGCAAAGTAACTGCCATTTTCTCACTGGGAACAGGCCTCAGAGATGATCTGAGTGGTAAACAAAATATTTTTCTCTCCGGAGAATTGCAGGGCAAGTCACGTTCTGAAATCGAAAGTGCCTATAAAGAAATCACGGAGTTTGCAAACATTGGTGAATTTATTGATTTACCCTTGAGAACCTATTCTACAGGAATGAAGGCCCGACTCGCCTTTGCCATGCTTGCGCTTGAAGATCCCGAAATTTTGATCATAGATGAGGCACTTTCTGTGGGTGACTCATCATTTGCTCAGAAAGCGAAAAAGAAGATCCGAGAACTCTGTGACTCTGGAAAGATCGTGATTGTTGTCTCTCATGACTTAAGGGCAATCAAAGATATTTGCGATCGCTGTTTGTGGATCGATTCTGGAAAAGTCGCTTTTGACGGATCACCAGTCGAAGCCACGACTCGTTACCTTCACGCTGTTGCCCAAAATGATGATTCAGAATCACTGGCCGGCTTAGAGAATTCATTGAAAACCAGATTCGGATCGCTTCTCAATAAAGACTTTACGCTTTCACTTCATCAATCGAACATCAACGTCGGACACGTGCCCGTTTTATTTGAAGGCCAACCATTTGGGATCTCATCTACTTATACAAATCTGAAAACAGAGCTTGGATGGTACAGACTTAGACTTGAAAGGCTGGATGGCGTCCTAGTTGATGAAACAATTCGGGAAGCCAGACAAAGTAACAAAACCAATACAACACAGCTTGAAATAAAGTTTCCGTCTTTGATTTTGGCGCCAGGTGTTTACGTCTTTACGCTCGAGTTGCTTGACTCTATTCAGGCCGTGCACGCCGCCACATTTAGGATTTTTCGTGTTATGAGTGAAAATGAAATAGCAGGGGGAAAGCCACTACTCTACTATCATGCGCGAATCACCCCTCAGGAGGGCTCAAGTGTCATCGCAGCTCAGCAATCTTAAGAGCGTTAATTTGTTTCTGAGAATGACCGTGAGAGATCGATATCTCGGCTCCGCCCTCGGTAGCCTTTGGGCGGTTTTGAGCCCACTCATGTTGCTCGCCATTTATACTTTTGTCTTTGGATTTGTACTGAAGTCAAAGGCACCAGGAGCAACAACGACTTTATCCTATGCCATTTGGCTTATTAGCGGTTTTGGCCCCTGGCAAGCCACGACCGAAGCTTTACTTACGTCGTCTCATTCGATTGTTTCCGCCAGCAGCATTATTAAGAATTTGCCAGTCCGCATGGAGTCAATTCCTGTCGCCGGCGCTCTTGTAGGATTCATTCCTTTAATAGTCAGCATTGTTTTCTTACTTTTATTACTCCCAATGGATCACCAAACTATTTCTTGGCATATTCTCTTTCTGATCCCCGTCATCGTTGTCCATTTTTCTTTTTTGATCGCACTTGGATTTTGGCTTTCGCCTGTTACCGTATTTTCAAGGGACTTTGGCCTGGCGCTTCCCAATCTTCTGACCGTGGCCCTTTTTGCCACTCCGATTTTCTATTCCATTGAAAATATGCCGGCCTTTGCCCAGAAAATCACTCATTTTAACCCCTTTTATATCATCGCAGAATCTTACCGAGCTTGTCTCGTTCACCATCAGATTCCAAGCATGTTTGGGATGTACTATGTGTTGGGTTTGGCTGTGATTCTCATGCTTTCGGGATTAAAGTTGTTTAAATCCGTCAAGGGTTACTTCGAAGCGGTCCTATAATTCTAATTTCTTAGTAATTCAGAATAAATTTGGTCGAATCTTTTTGCGCCGGCCATTGCGGAATGCCATCGCATAGCGAACTCCCGTGATTTTGCGCCTATTTCTTTTCTTTTCTGCTCAGACAGAACTAACTCTTTAAGTACATCGTAAACCGTATCAGGCGTCGCACTCACGACTGGAAGTTCTCGCTCATACTCGGGAATCTCTGCGCGCATCTGTTCACGCCACTCCGGACGAATATAGCAAACACAGGGTTTGCCAAGCATCATTCCCTCTCGGATATTTGCTCCAAAAAAACCAAAAGTGAGCATATCTGCAAAGATGTCACATTGAGCCTGGTAAAATCGCACGTCTCGGCTCGGTACATCCTTTATAAAAACCAACTCTACATTATACCCCTCGCTCTTGAGCCGATTCACCACGTCCGTGTAGATATGAGTGCTCTTTATATTTCTTTTGCTTTGAGACGTCCGAGAATCATAATTGCCCACTGCATGATAGATTTTCACCGTATCTTTCGAATACGGCAGCAAGAACTCCTTCGGGATACTCAGCTCGGGCACCCAGACCTCGGGATCTAAACAATAGAACTCAGGGACTTCATGAATTTTAGAATTAATATTTAGATCCGCGCGATTTCCACCAAGCAAGACTTGAAAGTCGGCTAGCTGATTTCGAATTCTTCCCCATTCTAAGTTCTTTTCATCGCTGCAAACATCCGGCCTTTGTTTCCAAACACAGGACTCACAAACCGACTCAGGACCTGTCCATTTGCTAAATGAGGTTTGCGAAACTCCGTCAAGGCATCCATTATTTGTATAGACAATTTTTTTTCCACATTTTTTTAATAATTTTAAATCCCATCGATCGTTAAATATCGCGTGTCCTGTCAACCTATCTGAAAATCTTAATGTCCTCTCGTAAATCGAATCGCCAGACAAATTTGGTGGATATTCATTTGGTTTAAGAAAAGTCAGACCATGCGCTCCACTAAAATGAAAAATTTTATATCGAGCTATCGATTTGAGAAAAAACTTCCAATGTTCCCTGAAGTCTTTCACATCGGAATATTTAAAAACAAAATCCTGACCATGACTATAATCGAGATTTCTATTTCCAAAGTCAAAGCTCAACGTATCGGCACGCCAGCCGAGTTTTCTCAGCTCTCTAGACAGATAATAATTATTATAATAGCAATCCCCAACAAAAAGTACGGAACGCCCCCTTGGAATTAACCCCATGGGGCTATCTCCTTGAGGCACTTACTGACCCCCGCTGAGCCCAAATTCATTAATGCATCAATGACCGAAAGACCTGGGGCAAACGGTTGTAAATCTAACTGATCATAGCTCGGGTGCTGAAAATTCTGGTAAATGAGGCTGATCCCTGCGGCCTTAAACTTATCATCTTCTTGGTATCCACCAGCTCCGCCCCCACATAGATACGACGAGCCACCTGCATTTTTAACCAGATCAATCAACAGATCGGTCGCTTGCCCCCGCGCTCCCAATTCACTCTGAAAAATAAGCTTTCTCTTATCTAGGCCAAGAATGTCGCAGAATCGGTAAATTCCATTTAAGTTATATTCACACAATGATTTCGTTTTAAATTCAATAAGCTCAACCACCGATGAAAAACTCTCTGAGAAATACTTAGATCGACGATAGGACTGCTCTAAAGTTTTGATGAGCTTTGTTCGCCACTCCGTACTGTCATTGATTTCCATTTCCCGAACCGTTCTCAATCCAGAGTAATTGCGAACTACCGGAACAGTGAAATAGTCCGTCTGATGGCCAATTTTGAGACGTACCCGGTTCATCCAAGTGCCGCCCGTTTTTGGAAATTGAACTTCATCCAGGATTACGAATCGATCACATTTTTGAATTTTATTAAAATAACCCAACCATGGATAAAAATTGGGTTGATGGATTGCAATTAGGCCGACTTTCATAAATGCAGTGACCCACCTAATTCATACGATACAAACCGCCTCAAAAAATGTTCGATATCTTGATTTACTTCTTTGGCCCCGGTCCATGCATATTTCACCAGGCGGTTGTCATCCCAAATCAACTTCAATTTTCCTAACTCAGTTTTGGGTGATTCCTTCGTAACTTGAAAAATTAGTGCGTAGGGCGACTCATTTTCTTTTGAAACCTCGAAAGTCAGCTGTTTCGACCTCAAAACCTCGGAATCGCGTTGTGCCTTCAATGCAAGAACCTCAAAAAAAGGCACGAACCCATTGAACTTAGTTTTCTTTCCACTTTCGAGGCTAAATGCTCCGGGTAAGGGCTCAACTAGTGCGCGAATCAGATTGTAAATCGCAATTGTCGGCTGACACCAATCAAACCTTCCATCCTCAATTTCCCTGCGCCTATTACGGGTGCTTTCAAAGTCATTTTGCTTTACCGACAAAGCTCTGTTGTCGATTAGATGGGGCAGAACTTCGGCAAGGACTTCATGGGTCGCCTCCTCCATTTTAGAAAGAATGTCCTGCCATGTATCTGTAAATTGAATTCTAAATCGCTTCTGCCCTACAATATCGCCATCATCAATTTTAGAAGTCATCTGGTGTATGGTTACACCTGTATATCGATCGTCACCAATCAGGGCCCACTGAATTGGATTAGGTCCGCGATGACGCGGGAGTAATGCGCCATGAATATTAAATGTGCCGAGCTTTGGCAACTCAAACACCGACACAGGTATTAACATGGAATACCCGTTGACCAAGATTAAGTTTGGCTCTAGGTGCTTAACTTGGTCAATAAAGCCTCTGATTTCTATCGACTTGCTGCGGGGTTGAATCAGAACGGGAACACTCAGAGAGTTTGCAATATTTTCAAGGCCTTCATGTTCTTCGGGCCTGATTTCAGCTCCAACGATTCCACAAATCTGGGAAGCATCAATGTGCCTAACTGAAATCGGTACTCCCCACGGATTGCCAAAGAGAAGGATTTTTAGGCTCTTTTTATTCAAGGCTCTCACACAAGAAGTTCTTTAAAATCTACTATTTACAGATACTTGCCTCGAGTATATATCTCATTGAGGAATTATGCTCAATTCGTTTCGGTCTCTTCCAAAAGATTGGTTTGTTTGCCCTATTACTAAGGAGGAACTTCGTCAGGACGGGAATACCCTCCTTTCCCACAAGGGTAAGTTTCAGGAACACCCTCAACATAAATACTGGAACTTCATGCCGGCTGGCGTCCAGGAGCTTGAAAAGCCAGAGTGGAATACTTGGCGGGTTCTCCAGGACAACGGGGTAGCATCCTATCAGGCTGATCCCACTAAAAATCTCTCCGTTGGAAAACGAAATGACGTCGACCGATTTTCAGCATTTTGCGAATTTCATGGAGCTATTTTGGATGTCGGCGTAGGCCCTCAGTCACGCCCGGCTCATCTCTCTGCTTTAGTCGGTAAATCAAACATTATTTTCACCGGCATCGACCCGTTAGTTGGCGAGCAGCCACGAAGCTTTCCATTTATCCAGGGATTAGCTGAATTTCTTCCATTTAAAAATGATTTATTTGATCAGGTTCTATTTGTAACTTCGCTTGACCACTTCATTGATCCTAGACCAGCTCTTGCGGAGGCAAAGCGCGTCTTAAAACCAACTGGAGAAATTTGTATTTGGATTGGTGAAAAAGATAAAAATGCGCCTAAGCCTGCCACTAGCCCTGAATGGTACACCGACCTTACTGTCCCTCCAGGCGCAGAGGATCGGTTTCATTATAAGAGATTCACGAAGGATGATTTTTTAGGTTACGTTAAAGATGTGAATCTAAACATTTCAAAAGAAGAAGTCATGATCGTTGATGCTTGGAGAAAAAACTTCTTCTACAAGTTGAAACAGTGACGAGTGCGGCTTTCTGAAAAATACCATTTCTCAGATTTTACGACGCAAAATTACAGACGCCTACTGCGCCTTGCGAAACAGAGCTATCCCATTCGTACATTTGATAATTACTCACAAGAAGAACACTTCGTCATCTGGAGACATGATGTCGACTTTTCGATTCATCGCGCAGCTCAGCTGGCAAAGGTAGAAAAAGAAGAAGACGTCCAGGCCACCTATTTTCTTCTCTTACATAGTGAGTTTTATAATCTCCTTGAGAAAGACGCGTCACATTGTGCGCGCGAGATCATCCGCAACGGGCACAATATCGGGTTACATTTCGATGCAAGTTATTACGCGATTACGAGTGAAGAGCAGCTTGAAAAGCATTTGCGTCGAGAACAGGCATTGCTTGAGGACCTTTTTGAAGTAAGGATTCGCTCTTTTTCATTTCATATTACTGATCCATTTACGATGTCTTGCATGCGACAATCCTATGCGGGCCTTCTCAATTGTTATTCTGATTTTTTTCAAAAAGAAGTTACCTATTGTTCCGACTCAAATGGTTACTGGAGATTTAAAAGACTTGAAGACGTTTTAAAGGATAATCCCAAAAAGCTTCAAGTACTCACTCATCCCGCGCTTTGGCAAGACAAGTCTATGTCTCCCCGTGAACGCGTATGGCGCTGCATAGACGGAAGAGCAGAGAAAACAAGAAACTGGTATAATAAAGTTCTCAAAGACTCCGTTCGCGATAACGTCGGACCCGAGGACGTCATTTGAAAATCGCTATTGTAGGCTCTCAAGGCTTCATAGGCAGGCATCTGACTGAGTCCTTTCGTCACGATGGCGCTGAACTTCACCTTTTCAGTTCACGAGCTGGAACTGGAATCAATCCAGCATCAGGGCTCCTATATCCTGAGTTTCGCCTTCCTCGCGGATTGGATGCTGTTTACTATCTTGCCCAATCTCCCTTTTATCGAGCTGGCTCTGAAAATGCTGAACATCTGAAAGCAGTAAATGTAAATTCGGCGGTTCAGATCGCAAAACTGGCTGCCGAGACAGCCTGCCCCAAGTTTATTTACACCTCGTCTGCTAATGTTTATGCCAAATCCTTCGATCCACAGACTGAGACCTGTCCCACCCGGGATGACAATCCGTACTCTAAGACCAAGTTTTTGGCTGAAACTGAACTTGCGCAGCTCAATCAGGAAATCGAAGTTGTGATCCCGCGACTTTTCGGCATATTCGGGCCAGCGCAACGTGAGATGCTGATTCCGAATCTTGCGACACGAATCGCAGCGGGTGCTCCTATACTTTTGGAGCCGAACCCCACACAGCCACAGGATCAAGATGGTCTAAGGATATCCGCGCTTCTTGTTTCAGATGCTGTTCAGATCCTTAAAACTTTCGCCCACACATCGGGAATATCTCTGATCAATGTCGCTGGACCTGAAGCTCTAAGTATTCGGTTACTTGCCACTGCCATCGCCAAACAATTAGAAATTGCCACGACTTTTGAAACCGCTCCCGCGGCGCGCACCACGGATTTTATTGCGGATATCAGCTACCTCAAAGAAAAGCTAAACCCCGCGTTCACGCCTTTTCAAGAGGCCATTCGAATGACCATAGATGAGCTCAAACCTTTACTTCAAAAACGTCCGGCACCAGTGCTCAACGCTCAAAAGAGACCAGATTAGCAGTCTTCGGTTTTCTCTACCTTCGAGGTGCTCCGTGACCAACGCCTGAACCGGCTCACGATCCAAAAACTCGTAAATCCGTGCGTTGTTGTCAAAAATTAAACTTCTGACGTAGTCGATACTCTCTCCTCTAAACCATGAAGCATCGGGTGCCGAAAATCCCTGTTTCACTCTACGCGAAACTTCTTGGGGCACATACTTCTGCATCGCTTTTCTTAGAAGCAATTTTCCATCCCGCGTTTTTTCAAAATATTTGGCAGTCTTGGATCCAGGCTCATTTTCGTTAATGCGAACGACTTCATTTAGTTTTCCCAATTTCATCTTAACCGGAAGCTTCATCGTAAAATCCACGAGGTCATTATCGAGGAAAGGAACACGCGACTCTAAGCCATGTGCCATGCTCAATTTATCTTCGACGATCAAAAGTCCGTGTAAAAATGTTTTGGCCTCAAAATAGAGCGAGTGATTGATGTAGTCTTCGGGCCTTGGCAAATCGGCTGCATGGTGTTTGAAAACATCTCTAAAAATATCGCGCGTCCAGACATGGGACACGTCTTTCCAAATGGTTTTAAACACCTTTTGAATAGACGTATTTGGGATCAGGCGATGCCAAAAATGATAATACTTATCGATATAATGCTCAAAATCATCGTTCGTTACTGCGCGATAATAGCGCCAGGGATAACCCGCAAAAAGCTCATCTCCTCCAGCACCTGAAAGGACAACTTTTGTGAATTTGCTTGCGAGCTGGGCTGCATAAAAATTGGGATAACTCTGGCCAACACGTGGTTCTTCTAGATGCCAGGTCATCTTAGGGAGCACCCGCTCCATATCGCCCGCTTTTAAGACCATCTCATAATGTTCCGTCTTAAAAAGATAAGACATGAACTCCGCTTTTTCCCGCTCGTCATAGGCGAGTTCGACACCGGAAATCGAATTCATATCGAAACCCACGGTGAAGGTTTTCATGAAGGGCATTTGGACAGCCGCTAAAGCAGTGATAGAACCCGAATCCAGCCCTCCACTCAAATACGAACCCAATCCGACATCGCTCATCAGCTGGCGCTGCACAGCCTGGCGAAAAAGACGATCGAACTCCTCCAGATATTCTTTCTCGCTGATTTTTGTTTTCGGTTCGGAAAAATTAAAATCCCAGTACTGCGTGATTTCAGGATTTTTCTTTTTCGAGGAAATCTTAAGATAGCACCCTGCCGGTAGTATCCTGACGCCCTTAAATAAGGTCCTATCGGTAAAAAAATTCTGAAAGGTAAAATATTCGAGAAGGGCCTCACGGTCCATTTCGGCCTTGAAGGAAGGATACGCAAGAATCGCTTTTATTTCAGAGCCAAATATAAATCCCGAGTCATTCAAAGCGTAATAAACAGGTTTGACTCCATAGCGGTCCCTACCAAGAGTTAGCTCCTGAGTTTTGTTATCCCAAATGGCGAAAGCAAACATCCCATTCAGACGGTTGAGCGAATCTACACCCCACTCCGCAAACGCATTGAGGAGTACCTCTGAATCGGTTCTCGACTGAAACGAGTATCCTTTTTTCTTAAGTTCAGTTTTCAACTCTTCAAAATTATAAATCTCACCATTATAGCTGATTACGAAACGCCCATCCGCACTAATCATGGGTTGTTTTCCAGCCGACGATAAATCAATGATCGCTAGACGCCGGTGCCCAAAGGCAATGGGGTGATTGAGATATACACCTTCGCCATCCGGACCGCGGTGACGAATGGCATCCGTCATTTTTTTCAATATTTCAGAACTTACCGGCTCTGAATTAAAAGATAGAACGCCGGTGATCCCGCACATGGAGTTCTAGTCCCTTATCCCTACGTCTGCCCGGCGCCTTGCCACTTCTTCTTTATGGGTGTTGCGCCATTTAATTAATTTTTCGAGACCATCCCTAAGCCTTACTTTCGCTTCAAATCCAATTTCTGCTTTGGCTTTCTTCGGGCAGCCGACTCTGTTCTTAACAAAAGTCTGACCCGCCGGCTCGTACTGAATTTTGAGCTTTGATCCGGTCACATCCAAGATCAGTTCAGTGAGCTCTTTAATTGTAGTTTTTGTTCCTGTGCCTACATTATAAAATTGATCCGTTGCTTGAGCCTTCATTGCACAAACGTTGGCTCGGCCACAATCTCCGACATAAACAAAATCATAAG
>CAYJBA010000042.1:0-11710 GCA_964367865.1 uncultured Bacteriovoracaceae bacterium
CGTGTTTCTGAAGGAAGTGAGATCCTCAGACCTACGCTCAGGTTACTTGAGGGTTTGTCTCGGCTGGAGAAGGCGATCTATGGCACTTACTAGAAAGCGAGTTTTCATCATAGCCGTCTTTGCTTTAATTTTTTTATTTTTGCTTTCTCTTGAAATTGGAGCTGTACCCAATGCAAATTGGGATCTTATTTTTCACTTAAGATTTCCTAGAGTGCTTTTGGCTGCCGCAGTTGGCGTTGGACTTGCGGTCGCTGGCGTGGTTTTACAGGCGCTTTTTTCCAATCCCCTTTGCGAGCCCTACACCCTTGGAATTTCATCGGGCGCAGCCTTGGGTTCAATTGCAGGCGGATTGCTAGGACTTCAGTGGGTTGTTTCTGGTCTTGCGGTAAGCGCCTTTTTAGGGGCTCTTCTCTTTTTAGCTATTTTATATCTCATCTCGCGACAAAGACGTGAGAGTAGCAATTCGCTATTATTGGCTGGAGTCATGCTTGGTTTTTTGGGGTCCAGTTTAGTCGCACTTTGGACTGCACTTGCAGATAGCAATGGGATCCAAGGTTCGATTTTTTGGTTATTAGGCGATTTATCTAGGGCGAGACTCAGCGGTGCATTTTTTGCGATGTGCTCGGTACTCGGAATCTGCGGTATGATTTGGAGCCGGGCTGGAGTGCTGGACGCTTTTCTAATGGGCGAGGAGGGCGCGCTTTCACTTGGAGTTGACGTAAGCCAATCACGCAGAAAAATGATTCTCCTCGCCTCCATACTTGTCGGAGTTTGCGTGAGTGCGTCTGGAATGATTGGTTTCATCGGACTGATCGTGCCTCATTTGGCGCGAAAATCCGTTGGAGCACTTCATCGCCAATTAATTCCACTGTCTGGAATTTACGGAGCCATTGCCCTTATTGTAGCGGATTCGATGGTGCGCGGATTATTTAAGCCCTACGAAGTTCCCGTCGGCGTCGTCACTGCTTTGGTTGGGGCACCTGCGTTTCTTTGGATGATGTCCGCAGGGAGAAATGTTTCAAGCAGCGAAGGGAGCGCAAGTTGAGCGCAACTCCTTTGCTTACCGTTGCAGCAGTCAGCTACTGGTTTGGAGACAACAAAGCCTTAAATGAATTTTCGTTTGAGCTCGATACCGGGGAGTGGCTCGCAGTGTTTGGTCCGAACGGTTCGGGAAAGTCGACTTTGCTCAAATTGATCGCAGGAGTGATTTCAGTGTCCCGTTGCGGAACAAATGGTGAAGTCCTCCTTCGAGGTGGCTCTGTTTTTAAGATGGATCAGGCCACGCGCGCTGCACAGATAGCGTACGTATCTGCGGATCTGAGAGCAGAGTTTCCACTTACGGCGTGGGAGGCAGTCGCATTGGGGCGCATTTGTCACTCAACTGAGATGTTACGAAAACTCAGAAAAGATGAAGCCGAACTTGTTCAAAAAGTTATGAAAGAGTGTTTTTGTTGGGAGTTAAGAGAACGTGAAATTTCAACGCTGAGTGGTGGAGAGAGACAACTAGTGCTTTTAGCAAGGGCTCTGGCTCAGGGTTCAAGAATACTGCTTTTGGATGAAACTTTTTCTAAAATGGACCTTAACCATCAATCGGCTATGGGAGCAGTACTAAAAAAGCAGGTAAAGGAAGGAAAGTCTATTGTGATGGTTTCTCATGATCTTAACTTGGCTTCTGAATGGGCAGATACCTGCGTTTTTATTTCGAAAGGAATGCGAATTGCACATGGAAAAATGGCCACTGTACTCACAGAGGCGAATCTCAAGAAAATCTATCCTCAAACGCCGTTGGCAATTGGTAAAAATCCAGTTACGGGTGCGCCTAAAGTATTTTTTTCAGGTCTGACTACTCAATAATCTAAAAATAGACAGTCATGCCCAATTGATGAAAAGTTGCGCCAATCGGATCTATGGCGCGCTGAACTGCATAATCGAACGAAATTTTTGGAGCAACCCAGCCAATTCCAAAAGCATAGCCGCGACCATATGCGCCTTCGTAAAAAACTTGTGCATTTCTAAAGTTGCCCATTCGGAGATAGACATCTGACATCACTGGAATTTCGATACCAAGTTCATGGCCGAAACTTGAGCTGCCAGAAAGGTTAGGAAAAAGATGAGGATCAAAATAGAACATCACGGACCCGAGTACACTCCATTTGCTGGCGAGAATTATTTCGCGATGGAGATTGAGGGCCAGCCCTTTTTGAGTTTCTAAGAGGTTATCGACGATAAGAGCTGTCTGAAGCCAAGGTTCTGGAAAAAATGTGGCAGCCAAGGTTAAATCTTGAAATGATGTATTTGCCGAATCATTGAGCACGACCCATTTTCCGCCTACTCCTACGCCCAGATTTCTTAGCATCGCTTTTGATGCGCCAAAGTGAAAAAATCGAGCGTCTTCACGTCGAGTAAAACTGACTCCCGCCTGAAACATTTCACTTCGACCGTCCTGTATTGATCCGTTTAAAATATGACCATGGTAGGAATTTGACCCGTCCGGGTTTGTTGTTCCTCCGTTGTACCACCCGTAATTAAAGGCGATGCTGTAAGTTGGTAAAAATGAACTAAACGACGGATTTAGAAAAATTGAATCATTCAGTAACGGTGCAGCGTGACTCGCCCCGCCGAGCGCCATCGTTCTGGGGGACTGAAAGTCTGACGCGTGGCATTGGTAATTTAGGATAATACTAAAAAGAAAAACAAACAAAAGATGACCAAAATAGTTTATTATTACAGATTTAAAATATACGCGTGGCGTCAGCATTTTTCTTTACATTCCTTCAAGATCTGGCTAAGTGTTGCTCCGCTTATGAATATACGCAAGGAAAAGCTGGAAGGGTTTAAAAAAGAACTTTTGAATCGCCGCGAAGCGATAGTGAGAGATCTTCACTTATCGACTGAGCAGATGATCAATGACGAGCCATTTTTTGCGGACTCCATTGACCAGGCCGCGGCTGATACTGATCGGGCTATCGGAATTCAACTCCGAAATCGCGAAAGCCAGACATTGATTCAAATCAACGAAGCACTTCGCAGGATCGACGCAGGCGCTTACGGCGATTGCGTTTCGTGCGGAGAGAGCATTACCGAAGCCAGGATCAAAGCATTTCCGTTCACAACCCTTTGCATCGATTGCAAAGCCGAGCTAGAGTCCGAAGAGCAACGATATCCGGGGAGAGCCTAAACAGTCTTACCCCGGGGCACTCAGGCTTTCGGGGTGAGAAAGGGTAAAATGGCTCGACGACTCGGTGCAGATACGCGCCCCTCGCGAAAATTCATTTCAAAAGTTCGAAAGGCAGTTATACCGGCCGCGGGACTGGGTACTCGGTTTTTGCCCGCTACCAAAGCAGTCCCAAAAGAAATGCTCCCGATTCTAGATGTGCCGATGATCCAGCACATCGTTGAAGAAGCTGTACGTTCTGGTATTGAAGAGATCATTTTAATTACCGCGCGACACAAAGAAGCTATCGAAAACCATTTTGATTTTAATTACGAGTTGGAAGACACGCTCGATAAAAAAGATAAAAAAGAGCTCGCCGCGCTTTCAAGATCACTTGCGAAAATGTGCAATATTATTTCAGTTCGTCAAAAACAGCCGCTCGGCCTTGGTCATGCGGTTTTGTGCGCCGAATCCGTGATAGGCCAAGAGCCTTTCGCGGTTTTACTGGGGGATGACTTGATCGATGCGGATCCCGAATGCACCTCCCAGCTCATGCGGGTATTTGACGAGCAAGGGGGTTCAGTGGTTGGGGTCATTGAAGTCCCTGAATCCGAAGTTTCGAAATACGGAATCGTGAGTGGAAAAAAAATTTCAGATCGATTGATGAATGTAAAAAGCGTGATTGAAAAACCCGCAACCAAAGATGCCCCCTCTCGTTGGGCAATTCCTGGACGCTATGTTTTGACACCAGCTATCTTTGAATGCTTAAGAAATCTAAAACGAAATCGCGGCGGCGAAATTCAACTCACGGATGCACTGACCGCTCTCGCTGCGCGTGAAAAACTTTTTGCTTATCGATTTGACGGAACTCGTTACGATGCAGGAGATCGCCTGGGATATCTGGATGCGACTCTTGCTTATGCAATGAAAAGAAAAGAGTTGGCGCCTGGACTTCGAGTGATCATGAAAAAACACCTAGGAGGTGTAAGCAAATGAGAAAACCACTTTTTTCATGGGTAATGTTAATCAGTGTGGTTTCCATGCAGCAGGCACTGGCCTATATTCCGCCGACACAATTTATAACAAAAATGATGGGCGATAAACATGGAGGAATAAAAAAGGTAAGAGTCAGAAGCGAAGTAATCGCTGTCGAAGAGGATCACCCTTCGACTGGGTATCGCTTTAAAGAAACGACTGTCTACGATGGAGTGACCAACACACTTCGGAGTTGGGCAACGGATGCAGCTGGTAACGATCTCTACGGCGTTATTCGTGGTGTGACCAACATGCCAGCTGGCGTCGCCATTTTGTTTGATTCAAATTCGGCTCAACTCGTTGCCGCGCTCAAAGGAAAAGGAATACCGGTAAAAACCCAAGAGGATTTTGCAGGAATTGACGACGAAGCAACTCGCAGTATTAAGGAGGCGACGAGCCTTGCGCGGCTGGGTTCGACCGTGGCTTGGGTGATTGGCCCGAGAGGTGAGTCGCCGCAACTGTGGGTGGAAAAAGACACCTTTTTGCCGCTTAAGTTGATTTATGCTTTTCCTTCTGGCTATCAGGGGGATGTTCGATATGAGAATTATCGATTTTATCGGGAGTTTCCGTTTCCTCGCTTAATTCAAGTTTCAAAAAAACCGAATGGCCCAGTCGTACTCCGAGATGAGCTGATCGAAGTGACAGTGACCCGCGATGAGAACTCGCAGGAATATAAAGCGCCCGTCAAAGATGTGGTAGGTTTTACTGCAGCTGGAAATAGCGCCCCAGATGGCGTGAAAGATTTAATTTCAATTTATTATGGAAGTGTTCGCTAACTCGAATCAAGGACATATCTTGTCCGTCGCAGTGCCCAGGCCCATCGAAGGTTTATTTACCTATCGACTTCCGGAGCATTTAGTTTCTCAGGTCAAGGTGGGCGGTTGGGTTCGTGTACCTTTTGGTAAAACTGTTACTCATGCATTTGTTGTCCAAGGCCCGCAAAATATTTCTGAAATTCCCCAGGGCCTCTTGACGGCTGATTTGAAAGAAATTATCGAAGTCGGAGACGAAAATTTTGCATTTCCAGACGATGTTTTGGCACTTTGTAGGTGGGCCAGTGAATTTTACCAAGCGCCACTGGGAGAGGTGCTTCACTCGGCAGCTCCCACTTCTGCGTTAGGTTTAAAAAATCAAAAAAAAGAAGCGCGTCCCATTCAATTTACATCTAAAGAGCCAAAGTCCGTGTCCCTAACTCCCGAACAGAAATCGGCGCTCGATGTCTTAGAAGAAGTCAGGACTCAGGCAAAGCTAGGACCCAAGGTTGCACTTTTACAAGGCGTCACAGGAAGTGGAAAAACTGAACTGTATTTGGAACTTGCCAGACGTACATTGAAAGATGGAAAAGGCGTTTTGATCCTTGTTCCAGAAATTGCGTTGACGCCACAACTACATTCTCGCTTTCAGGAGGGACTGGGTGTTCCTGTAGCACTTTGGCACTCCGCTGTGGCTGATGGTAAAAGACGAGATGAAGCTTTCGCAATTCGTAGCGGTGAAATGAGAGTTGTAGTTGGCGCAAGATCGGGTGTTTTTGCCCCCATTCCTAATTTGGGTTTAATTGTAGTCGATGAAGAACACGACCCCAGCTATAAGCAGGAGGATCGGGTTCGCTACCATGCGCGCGATCTTGCTGTTGTGCGTGGAAAAATAAATGATGCTTTGGTTGTATTGGGCTCAGCTACCCCAAGCCTTGAAACCCGTGAGCGAGTCAAGGAGGGCCGGTACTCTGCGGCCTATCTCGCAAATCGAATTTCTCTGAGCGGTTTGCCCACGATTGAAATTGTAGACTTACGAGATCCCGAGGATAGAGTTCAGGGAATTCAGGCGCCGCTTTCTAAAAAGACACTCAAAGCCATTCAAGAGACGATCGAATCCGGAGAGCAGGTCATTGTTTTTTTAAATCGTCGGGGCTTTGCGGCTTTTCTAATTTGTCAGGACTGTGGCGAAACAAGCGAATGTCCAAATTGTTCGATGTCACTCACGCTCCATAAAAAAGCCTCTCAACTGCGTTGTCACGTTTGTGGATTTCAGGAGCCGATTCCAGATATCTGCGTAAAATGTACCGGACATCAACTACAGGCGATTGGAGCTGGTACAGAAAGCCTTGAGGACGAGTTGCCTGGACTTGTTCCGGGGATGAGGGCAGCAAGATTAGACCGAGATCAAGTGACGAGTGCGACCCGACTCGAGGCGATTCTCGAAGAATTTCGTTCTGGAAAAGCAAATGCGCTTTTAGGGACTCAGATGCTCGTTAAGGGTCATGATTTTTCAGGTGTTACACTGGTTGTAGTTGTCCTAGCGGATGGACTTTTTCGCTGGCCGGACTTTAGAGCGGCTGAGCGCGCAATTCAGGTGCTTAAACAGGTTTCGGGGAGAGCAGGTCGTGGCGATAAACCCGGTAAAGTTCTCATTCAGGCCTATGACATAGAACATCCTGTGCTTCAGGTAATTCAAGGCGTGGCTTCTGAGGATGGTTTTTTAGAAAATGAACGCGAACTTCGCAAGGATCTGGGATACCCCCCGTTTGGGCGATTAGCCCGGCTTAGGTGCGAAAGTAAGAGTCGGGACGAAGCTATGGAGCGGGCTTATGCCATAGCCAAAACCTGCTCCGCAGATGTTCAGGTGCTTGGTCCAAGCGAAGCTTTTATGGAAAGAGTAAATGGAATTTACCGTTGGGACATCCTAATTAAAGCAAGCAGTATTCGTCCACTTCAGTTATCCGTTCGTTCCGCAAAAGAGTTAGCGAACAAAAACAGGTGGGGATTAGTAGTCGATGTGGATCCTTATAGTGTAGGATAATGTCATGAAGCCGGGTAATCCTGAAAAACCAAAAACGGAAAAAAAAGAGACCGGCTATAATTTTTTTAGACGACAGCAAGATGCGGCGATGGCCGCGCGCAAAGTTGAGCTGAGTAAAAGGCGGATTGAGATCGCTCGCGCCGGGCACAAATTTTATCGGGAAAAAAGATTAGTCGAAGCCGTCAAGGCCTACCAAGCCTATATAAAAATCATGGAAGACTTAAAGGGCGTCGCTGAAGGTGGATTGACGCCCGCGCATTTCGATCGAAAAAGTGACATGGCTGAACTTTTTTTAATCAGCGGAATTTTTTGGGATTTAATGAAGCTTTACGATCGAACGCAATCTTCAAATAGCCAAAAAGAGTTTCATTATTTTTCTGAAAAATTTGTACTTTTTTCGAGAAATACGCCGTTTCAAGTCCTAAGCGCGGAGTCTTTAAGAAAATATATTCTTAGAGAAAAACCAATGCATAAAGCCGAGTTTCAGCAGGCGTATAAATTATTAGCTCCCCCGTCTAAGTGCTTTATTGCTACCTCTTTGCTGGATCTTTCGGACTTAGAAACCTTGCCGCGACTCAGGCGATTTAGAGATGAGGTCCTTGAAAAAAGTCTCTGGGGTCGACTTGCTGTTCGAACCTACTACCGAGTGGCGCCCGCGATTACACTGATCCTAGACCATAGCCCAAGCACCATAAGATATTCTGTAGCTAAAAAATTAGATTTATACGCTGAGCGGCTCAGTGGTCACTCGATCAATGCAGAGTCGTCCCGATTCTTTCAGGACGAAAAATAAACTGACTGTCCGAAAAATTAAGCCAGAGCGAAAGCCAAATAATCATTGCTTTACCTTTAACGTTTTTAAGCGGAACGAAACCCCAAAAGCGACTGTCATTCGAAAAATCGCGATTGTCGCCCATTACGAAAAGGCGGTCTTCGGGAACCGTTATCGGTCCGTGATTTTCAGTCAGGTAAGCGGTCTTGTCGAGCATGATAATGTGATCCACCGGTTCCAGATGCTCTGTAAAAATATCTAAGTTTTGAGGGCTATATTTGGGATCATCTAGTGTCCTAAATATTTTATCGGCTGGATCTCCTTTTAGGAGATCGCGAGCGATGGGTTTTTGGTTAATATAGAGAATTTTATTTCGAATTTCGATCGTGTCACCCGGAACACCGATTACACGTTTGATGTAATAAAAACTCTCATCCTTCGGAAACATGAAAACAACGATGTCGCCACGCTTGGGCGGGTTGCCTTTATAAATAAATACTGGGGTGTTTGCAATTAAGTCCGAAAATGGAATTTTAAAACCGTAAGCCATTTTATTTACAAAAATATGATCCCCAATGAGAAGCGTAGGTATCATCGAGCCAGAAGGAATTTTAAAAGCCTCAACAATGCTTGAGCGAATCATAAAAACGATTAAAAGGGCCATCCCAAGGGATGCCACGTTTTCCATAATCCACTTTTGGCGGGATTTGTTCATGGCTTTTTGATTTTTAGTGCTCATGTTGCGGGTTCCTTAATTGTATCCATCGAAGGGTGTAACGATACCCCGAGATTTGTTCTGTTAATATAAGAAAAACGGAACTCGCTGGCCCCCCCAGTTCAGTGTTAGGATTAGAAAGTCTTATGAAAACGATTGACCGCTATGTCGCAGGGATGTTTCTTAAGAACTTGGCGCTCGGACTTTCCGGGTTAGGAGTCCTACTTTTCTTTGTCGAAATCCTAGGCACCCTAATGGAACACCGGTATCCCACTTATCAGGTGATGTTTTACAATCTTCTTAATATTCCCCAGCTCGTCGTTCATATGACTCCCCCCGCCGTAATGTTGACTACTGTAATGACGCTCTCGACCTTGGCGCGAAATAACGAGCTGATTGCATGTCGGTCCATAGGAATAGGTCTGGATCGTCTCGTCGGGCTGCTCGTTGCGATTGTATTTGTTGTTTCTTGTTTCACTCTCATTTTACAAGATCGAGTTTTGCCGCCCATTTTCAAGTCCCGTATGAATTACTACTGGCGGGAGATGGAAAAAAAACAGGATTTTCACCTAGACATCAAGTTAGATAAAATCTGGTATCGCTCAAAGAACCTGATCTACAATCTCAGATCCTTTGACCAGGCTACGCGCACTATATTGGGAATGTCCGTGTACACGTTTGATGATCAGTTTACCTTGACCCAGGCTGTTGAGGCCGAAAAGGCCGAATATTCGAATGAGGGTTGGCGATTAAAAAACGGTACAGTAACCCTGTTTTCGAAGACTGACCCGTTTCCAGTGACTCAAAAATTTGATGAAAAAACAATTCAGATCGCCGAAACGCCCAAGGATTTTCAGGAAATCGAAAAAGAGGTCGATGGTTTAAGGTTAAAAGAGCTCTATCGCTATATCGGTAAAATGAAACAAGCGGGGGCGAACACTAAATCCTATGAGGTCAAGTTTCATTCGAGAATTAGCTTGAGCTTCATTCCACTGGTTATGTGCATTTTAGGAGTGCCCTTTTCGACTCGAGGCAGGCGCGAGGGCGGAATAGCGAGGGATTTAGGTCTTTGCCTGGGCTTCACCTTTTTCTATTGGCTTTTTTATTCGCTGGGATTAAGTCTGGGCTCCAATGGGGCGCTACCGCCACTTCTCGCAGCATGGCTTCCGAGTGTAATCTTCGGAGCTTTGGCGGGAGCGCTTATCGTTCGCCGAGAGTCCTAGCGCCGGAGTACTTATGGCAAAACTTAAAATTTTTACCTTTCCAGATTTGGTTCTAGCGCAAAAAGCCAAGCCTATTGTGCGAGTCGAAAAGTCGCTCTATCAGCTTGCCGATGACCTGCTAGAAACCATGTACGATGCGCCTGGGATTGGTCTTGCCGCCAATCAAGTCGGAATTCTAGACCGTATTTTGGTCATTGATACAGATTACGAAGTCGATGAAAACGAAGAGGGCTCAGCCAAAGGCTCAGAAGTCGCGGGTGGAACGATTACTCATCGAAATCCGAAAATTATTATAAATCCCGAAATCCTCTCTAAAGAGGGTGAAATAATTCTGTGCGAAGGATGCCTTTCGGTTCCTGATTACACGGCCGAGGTCAAACGCGCGGAGAAAATCAAACTCAAATACAAAGACATGGATGGCGTCGAAAAAACCATGACGGCCGAGGGACTTCAGGCTGTGGCCATTCAGCATGAGATTGACCATCTCGATGGAAAGCTCTTTATTGACCGCTTAAGCCCGCTTAAAAAAGAGATGGTTCGAAAAAGGCTTCGCAAAGAGCGGCTTGAAAATGAACCCAAGGTGCTTGCCGGACTGAGTCCGCAGGACAAACGCAAGAAAGGTTTCTAAGCATGCTTCGCGTTGTTTTTATGGGCACGCCTGAGTTTGCGGTAAAAGCGCTCGACGGCATCGCGCGCGAGCATCAGGTGTTAGGTGTTTATACGCAGCCTGATAAGCCCAGTGGGCGTGGATTGGGGGTCACGGCATCCGCAGTAAAGAAACGAACTCTCGATCTTGGGCTCCCTGTTTACCAACCCGAAAAACTTTCGCTACCCGGCGAGTTTGAAAAACTCGCTGCGCTTAAGCCCGATATTATTGTTGTAGTCGCCTACGGTCAAATCCTAAAAAAAAATGTTCTTGAACTGCCGCGTTTGGGTTGCATCAATATTCATTCGTCTTTATTGCCCAGATGGCGGGGCGCCGCTCCGATTCAGTGGGCGATACTGGGAGGTGACCCCGAGTCTGGCGTATCTACCATGCGACTTGTAGAAAAACTCGACGCAGGTGATGTGCTCATGCAGGCTCAAACTCCGATTTCGGATGCGGATACGGCGGGCTCTCTTCATGATCGCTTGGCCGTGATGGGGGCCGAGTTAATTTCAAAGACTCTTTCTGCTTTAGAAAAAAGCACTCTCAAGGGTCAGGTTCAGGACGAATCGCAGGTGACTTACGCATCAAAGCTGACCAAAGAAATGGAATTTTTAGATCCCGCTCTTTCGGCTCAGGATCTGGATCGAAGAGTGAGGGCTCTCAATCCATGGCCCGGGACTTCGCTCTTTGTAAAGTTAGGCGGCGAAACTCAGAGACTCAGGATTAAGCAGGCCAAGGTTCGGGCGGATATTACTGTAGAACCCGGAAAAATCAGCGAACGAGCCGGAATGCTGCTCCTTGGCACAAAACAGGGTGCGTTAGAGCTTTTAAAATTTCAATGGGACGGCAAAAAAGAGATCGATCCGATGAGCTTCGTCAATGGGCTAAAAGGCCGGGGTGAAAAACTTCCGCTAACTGTTGTGTCGCCTCCCGCCTGAGTTGTGGTACCAAGAAAATATGAAATCGAGCATCAAATCCAAGGTTAAACCCGGAGCGACAGGGGGCCCGAAAAAGGGCGAGTTTTTAATCGCGCCTTCGATTTTGTCGGCTGACTTTGCACGTCTTGGCGAAGAGATCGAAGAATGCGAGCGAGGCGGCGCGGATTGGATTCATGTCGATGTGATGGACGGGCATTTTGTTCCAAATTTAACGATCGGTCCAATAGTCGTAAAGTGGCTTAGGCCCATGACTAAACTTCCGCTCGATTGTCACCTCATGGTTTCAAAACCAGAGGAGTGGGTTAAGCCCTTTGCCGAAGCAGGTGCGGATGTCATCACCGTTCATGCCGAAGCAACGCATCACCTGGATCGATTGCTCGCGCAGATTCGCGATCTGGGGTGCCAGGCCGGGGTCTCTATCAATCCTG
>CAYJBA010000043.1:0-4670 GCA_964367865.1 uncultured Bacteriovoracaceae bacterium
TGTGCTCTTCCGATCTTACTTTCTTATGGGCAGATTCCAAATACAAAAAAAGCATTCTGGGCCTTCAAAAGCGAAGTTCTAAAAGCGGGAATGGATTGGAAAGTAAATCGTGCCTTTTGGTACGGAGCAATTAAAAAAACAAGCCGCATTGGTTTTCGAAAAGGTGGGCTCCCTGGCTTTGCTATTGCTTTAGTTGGCTCAGCGGCTACTCAAGATCTATTGCGTACAAGGTACGAAGACCCAAGCGTCAGTTCTCGGCTCGCTAAGAGTGAACAATTATCCCATTCGAACGGTCCTTTAAAAAGTCAAACGACTCACTCACTTTCGATAATCCCCGCGGAATAATTTAAATAAAGTGATCGCGCTCCTAGGGACTCCGCATCCTTTTTGGGAACAATGATATTTTCGGATCAGCCAGTAAACCGGTTTTAATCGGGGTAAATGATTTTGCTACCCCTTAAGCGCCACTGCCTCGATCTCAACTAAAACATCTTTCGGCAAGCGCGACACTTCGACGGTCGACCGCGCTGGCGCTACGGCGGTAAAGAAAGTCGCGTAGACTTCGTTCACCTTTGGAAAATCACCCATCGATTTTAAAAAAATCGTTGTTTTCACCACCCGGTCGAGTCCGCTACCCGCAGCAACCAAAACTGCATCTAGATTTGCAAGGACCTGCCGCGTTTGATCCTCAACAGAACCCGTAATTACCTGGCCCGTTTCGGGATGAAGCGCAATCTGACCTGAACAAAAAATAAACTCACCTGCTTCGATCGCCTGATTATAGGGACCAATGGGCTTGGGCGCATTTGCGGTCAACACCGGATTTGGCTTAAGCATGGGCCACGACTCCATTGTTTTTCTTACGTAGCTGAATTTCCATTGCGCACATCGCAGCCATATTGACGACATCGTTCACATCAGAGTTTTGCTGCAATACAAAAACTGGTTTATTCATCCCAACGAGGATTGGACCAATCGCTTCAGCCCCTCCCATCCGAGCCATGAGTTTATAGGCGATATTTCCGGATTGGAGATCTGGAAATATCAAAATATTTGCGGTTCCGGCAACTCGATTAAACGGAAAACTCTCCTTTGAAATATCCGCAGTAAGTGCGGTGTCGGCCTGCATCTCGCCATCAATGATGAGATGAGGAGCAATTTTTCTCGCAAGTTCCACCGCTTTTTTAACTTTTGTCGCACTTGGGTGAGCATTCGAACCAAAGTTCGAAAACGAAAGCATCGCCACCCTTGGCTCCTCGACGATAAACCCGCGTGTAAATTGCGCCGTCTGAACCGCAATGTCCGCAAGTTCTTCGGCCGTCGGCTCAATATTAACTGTGGTATCGGCAAACCAGAGAACCCGCCTTTTGAAAATCATCATATAGATACCAGCGAGTCGAGACCCTGGTTTTACCCCAATGGCCTGAATCGCAGGCCGAATTGTTTCGGGATAGCTTTGCGAGATTCCGTTTAAAAGCCCATCGGCATGTCCCATTTCGACCATCATGGCGCCAAAATAATTATTTTGGCGCATGAGATTTCGCGCCACTGCTAACGTCGCACCTTTGCGCTGACGGTTTTCGAAAAACCGCTGTGCAAACGCATCTCTAAATTCACTCTTTGAGGGGCGAATAATTTTGACGCCTTTTAGTCCCTCTTCAAGTCCCAGCTCCTTAATCTTGGCTTCAACGATGGTCTCAACTCCTAAAAGAATAGGTTCGCAAATCCCCTCTTCGCGCATAATTTGTGCAGCTCTTAAAATTTTGGGATGTTCTCCCTCTGGCAAAGCGAGGGTTGCACGTCCAGCACCAGAATCGGATAACACCTTCTTTTTAATTCCGCGCATTACGGTGTAGGTTGTACCCAGCAACATTTCAAGGCGATCGCGATATTGTGGAATATCAATTTTTTTTCTAGCAACCCCGCTTTTCATCGCAGCTTCGGCCACTGCGGTTGCAACCCATAAAAGCGCGCGGCGATCAAAAGGCTTAGGTATCAAATACTCTTTTCCAAACTTAAACTGCTGCCCACCGTAAGCACGAGTCACGCTTTCAGGAACATCCTCTTTTGCAAGCTGAGCCAAGGCACGAACTGCAGCCATCTTCATATCTTCATTGATTGCAGTCGCCATCGTGTCGAGAGCTCCCCGAAAAATAAACGGAAACCCTAAAACATTATTAACCTGATTGGGATAATCCGAGCGGCCCGTGGCCATAATTGCGTCAGGGCGCACCTTTAAAACTTCCTCTGGCAAAACCTCAGGGTCCGGATTGGCCATGGCAAAAACGATCGGGTCTTTGGCCATTTTTTTAATCATCTCAGCAGTAATTCCGTCCTTTACGGAAACACCGACGAAAGCATCCGCTCCCTCAAGAGCCTGACCCACGGTACGTTTAGTGGTCTCAACCGCGTAGCGTTCTTTATAGGGATTCATGCCCTCTTTTCGGCCTTTATAGATCACGCCCTTCGAATCGCACATCATGATATTTTCGCGCTTTACGCCCAGGTGCAGATACAAATTGGCGCAGGCGATAGCAGCGGCGCCGCCACCACAGAAAACGACTTTTACCTTTTTAATGTCTTTGGCAACGATTTCGATCGCGTTGAGAAACGCGGCTCCGCTGATCACCGCGGTTCCGTGCTGGTCATCGTGAAAGACCGGAATTTTTAAACGCTTTTTAAGTTCTTCTTCGATGTAAAAACATTCGGGGGCTTTAATGTCCTCGAGATTGATTCCGCCAAACGTGGGCTCAAGCATCTCGCAGGCACGAATCACATCGTCGGGGTCTTTTGCATTGATCTCGATATCGAAAACATCGATATCCGCAAATTTTTTAAATAAAACGCCTTTGCCTTCCATCACGGGTTTGGACGCCCATGGGCCAATATCCCCTAACCCTAAAACAGCGGTGCCATTTGAAAGCACGGCGACGAGATTACCTTTCGCAGTGTATTCGTAAATTAGCTCTTCTTTTTCTGCGATCATCCGGCAAGGCTCAGCGACGCCCGGACTATACGCGAGCGAAAGATCTTGTTGGGTTGAAACAGGCTTAGTAGGAACGACTTCGATTTTTCCTTTTCGGCCGCGAGAATGATATTCGAGCGCTTGTTCGTAAAGTGTCATGTGGTAACCCTACACCCCGAAAACACTGAGGAAAATAAAAAAAACTGATCAATGACGCTACCGCTAAGTGATCGACCTATGGCAAGCTCTTATTAATGACTCTAAATGCTCGGCTTCTTGCCTTTGCTCTTGTGGCAGGGTTGGCGTCACTTCAATCTGCGCGGGCCGAATTTTATCTACACCACTGGGAAAATCACCGAGCGGAGCTAAAAAACTGGCACTTATCGGGCAGTGCCGGGTTTTATAATACTAATACCAATTTTGCCGACGACGGGGCTAAAGCTACCCCCGGCGGGCTCAACAAATATTCGCGATTTATGACGGAGGCCACAGCCGTTTACGGCGCCCATCTCAGGACTAATTTCTATGGACGGGTAACTTGGGTTCAGGTTGATTTGGACGCTACTGGCGCCACGGGCACGGCTTACGGTCTTGCAGATCAAACTTTTGGAATGAACTACCGACTCCTCGAGGATAAGACAGGAAATTTTGTTGTCCCCATGTCAATGGATATTCAAGTTCAGGCGGATATTCCCATTTACAATAATGTGAGTGCCGATGCTGCGGGACTTCCCCACTTAGGGGATGGATCGATGGACCTGAGTGCAGGAGCCTTTTTTACCTACCCGATTTCAGAGAGTCGCTCAGACTTTATCGCCTTTACAGGGGGAGCTGGCTTTACGTATCGGACGGCTGGATTTTCGTCCTCCCTGCCTTGGTCTTTAAATGCCCGATACTCCGCGCGAGACGAAGGTCTTATTTTAGAGGCCGGCGTGACCGGTTTTATGACCTTGGCAACAGACAAAAGCGCAAAAACGGGCGGTGCAGGCCAAGGCGTAGGAGGAGGCGGTAGCCTCTTTGCAAATGCGATCAATCCATCGCTTACCCAATTTCGTGGAAAAATCGGATATCAACTTCCAGGAAACTTAGGGTTTCAAGTCAGTGGATCTACCTCTATTTGGGGTAAGTCGGCTCCCGTTGGCTCAAATGTTTTTTTCGGTGCGACTTTGCGATTAGGTAGGATTCCGAGAGAAAATCCAGCTCGACAAACGCCAAAAGAGTACGGGCGATCCAATCAAGGGCAAATCGCGTATACGGGTGAAGCGCGAGTTCTTCGAATGAATGACCGCCTCAATCTATTGAAAATAGACAAAGGCACTCAAGACGGAGTGGAAGTCGGTCAAATTTTTGATATCTTTAAAACTAAGCCGGACGGCTCAATGGCTGAAGCCGTCGCCCGAGCTGAGGTCACAAAAACTCAGTCGAATGAAGCGATCTTGACGATCACTGAGTACTTTAAAGAAGTGTGGATTGACCAAGGATTTGTTGCGAAACGACCAATCCCATAACAGGGATGACAAAAGGAGAACTGGGATGCTGAAACTAAATGTCGGTGCTCTAATAAGTATCTTTATAACTATTGCCGCGATGGGAGTGCCCCAAACTACTTTTGCAGCGCGATTTGCAAATCAGTTCGCCGAATTTGAGCTTCCTCCTCAATGGCAATGTAATCTCGAAGGCGCGGAGTGGGTTTGTCAGAACTCAA
>CAYJBA010000043.1:4680-11389 GCA_964367865.1 uncultured Bacteriovoracaceae bacterium
ATCAAAGTAAAAATCGTGACGCGATAATCGTCTTGGCTGCAAAGATCAAAGGCGACATGGATAGCCTTGATCAATACAAATCTTATCTCAGAGCCCCAAAGAACTTTACCAGCGCTCAAGGTAAACCCGTAAAGTCTGATCCAAAATACTCAAAGGAGCGCAATATTGAAGGGCAAGTTTGGATTGACTCGCTTCATTTGGAGTCTGAAATCCCCGGTTACTACACTCGCTATCTTGCAACTGTTAAGCAAGATATTGGAGTACTGGTCACCTACTCAATCAGCAAAGAAAAATACGGGCAATATACTGGCGACTTTGAAACCATGGTCAATACGCTCAAAGTATTTCGCAAGGCTGGTGGAATTAATGTCATGCCCCAGAACCAAAATCTCTTTGATGGCGCAAAGATTACTACCACGTTAGATGCGGGAACGGTATTTCCGCCGTCTCAGCAGATTACGGGCGGGACGCCAGATGCGCCGAAAAAGAAACCCGCTGAAGAAGATAATTCGCTGTTTTTTCTCCTAGTCGGAGGAGCTGTTGTTGTATTTATCATCTGGAAGAGAAGGCAAGGGAGAGGGTGAGAACAGGCACAGGTGGCCGAAGCGGCGACTCTAGTAACCCCTAACTTTTCTTTTGCGCATACCAAGCGCGGATCAGCAGCGATTGAAAAAACTGTGTGGGAGTTGAAAAACCGTTCGTGACCAGCATATTTTCAATGTCTGATGGGGCCTGAATAGACAGATGCTCCCTCATCGATTCGGGAAGAATTTGAATTTTCTCATCAGGCGTAGCCGCTATTCGAGCAAGCGAATTCCAATTTTTCATAATGCTTTCAGAAGTGCGCGAATAAAGGTCGTAGCTGAGTTCGGCAATGATGAAATAGCCTGTGGGCTTGAGACGTTCTGCAATGCCTGCAACGATTTTCTTTCTATCCTCTTCTGAGGTGTGGTGAAGAACAAGTAGACACAGGGTCGCATCGAAGTCCCCTCCCTCGGAAAGACCTTGGACAGATCCATGAATCAATTTGCAGCGATCAAGAAGGTTTAACTTCTGCAATCGGTCCCGACATACTTCCAGCATTGATTCTGAGGGATCCACTGCTACGAAAGTAAATCCTGGAAAGGCTTCTGCGAGCTTAATGATCTCAGTGCCAGTTCCTACTCCGACACAAAGAATTTTCGATTGAGTTGCAAAATCGCCTAAAACGATCTTGATCAGGTAGTGTAGATTCTCGTAGATCGGAGCCAAGTAACTATTATCTTGATCGTAAAACTTTGCTCTATCTTTTCCGAAGGAATCACACTTTGAATGACTGTGCATATTTGCTTGCTTACCGGTTTTTTCGAAATTATCTTTCACTTTCGACTATATCGCCCTGGTACAGTGGGGCGAAGCTTCGCAGCCACTTGCTTAGATGGCTTGGGTCCGAGCGCGAGAATGCTCCGCTGATCAGTTCTGAGTAGTTTTCTTGCGACGCGACGAATATCAGTAGGCGTCACGGCATCGATTAGCTTACAAACTTCAGCAGGCGGGACATAGTCTTTTAAGAATATTTCGTTTTTCGCGATGCTCGACATCCTTGATTCGACACTATCAGAGGACATCAAAATCGTGCCCTTGAGATTTTCTTTGATCATGTGGAGTTCTTCGTCATTTAGAAGATCTTTTTTTAGACGCTGAACACATTCCTCGATCAGTCTCAAACAAAGCGGAACTTGGTTCATCCCCGTCGCAGCGTAAATTGAAAAAACTCCAGAATCAATGAACGAAGTCAGGCTCGAATAAACGGTGTAGGCTAAGCCCTTTTTTTCGCGAATCTCCTGAAACAATGATGAGCTCATTCCGCCGCCCAGGTAAACATTAAGAAGATAAGCGGCGAATCGATCGCGCGAGTCATAGGTCGGTCCTGAAACGCCCCATACCAAGTGAACCTGCTCAGTCCGACGAGTGACCCACCAGGTCCCGCTCCGAAGCGTTGGAGCCGGCTCAAATCCAAGTTCTTTTTTGCTTTCTCGACCCGTTGCACGGCCCGGCCAACGGCCTTTAGTCAGAGACTTGAGTTTTCTTTTGACTGCCTCGTGAGAAACATCACCCGCAATGGAGACGATAATTTGGTCAGGCCGATAGTGCTTTCTAAAAAAGCGAATCAAATCCCCTCTCCGCATTCTACGAATGCTGGTTTCGGTACCTAAGATCGGATGACCTAAACCGTGCCTTGGATAGCAAAGGTCAAAGAAAATATCATGAATCAACTCTTCTGGATTTTCTTCGACCATAGAAATTTCTTGAAGAATGACTTTACGCTCACGCTCAAGTTCGGTCGAATCAAAAGCAGAGTTCAAAACGATGTCCGTGAGAATATCAATGGCGAGATTTACGTCCCGATCTAAAAGTTGAATATGAAAACAGGTGTACTCGCGCGCGGTAAAGGCATTAAACTCACCACCCACGCGATCGACTTCACGAGCGATTTCCAGCGCTGAGCGACTTTCCGTCCCTTTAAACAGCATGTGCTCTAAAAAATGAGAAACGCCTGCTTCGCGGGCGCGCTCATGTCGAGTACCGATTTTGACCCAGACGCCCATGGACAGACTACGAAACTCTGTGTGTCGTTCTGAGAGAACGGTGAGGCCGTTATCGAAAACCGTTTTATGAAAACGGGGTTTCACTGCCATGTGTAAATAACGGTAACTTGGGTAAAAGAAATTGTCGACAGGTTACTTGAGCCGATCGATAACTTGGCGAGCCGCGGAGTTGGCAGTCTCAACCGCGCCGTTCATAAATCCTTGAGAAAGGAGGCTTGCGTGCTCACCGGCAAACAGGATTCGCCCCCCGAGTTCAGCCTCGCCTGCCGAACCAACTAACGTCGTATACTGCCCTCGCTTCGGGCAAGCATAGCTACCCTTGGCAAACGGACTCGTGGACCACTGATACTGAGCGAACCGACCATCATAGGTCGCGGCTACACCCGGAAAAACCCGATCCAAATCTACCAAATGACTGTCTGCGGTTGGCAAAGTCCCGCCTCCTGCTTGGCCGGCGATAAAGCAAGTCAAAATACCGCTATTGCCCTTTTGGGCACGGCTGGTTTCCCAAAAAACCTGGCTCTTTAAATCTGAAAAGCCGTAACCCGTGCATCCAGGGTAGGTCCCAATGGGTTTACGCCAAACCCTGTTTTTAAAGCTAAGCATTTGCTTGGCATGAACGCCGTAACCCAACTCCGAAATCGCCTGAGATTTAGCGGGAGAAAGGCTTAGCTTGTCGATTCCCTCAACCTCACGCAAAAGTGTAAATGGAAGTGTACAAACCACTTGAGACGTCCGAACGGTCTCAGACGTCGTTCCATTTGAAAAAGTAAGCTCAAAACGGCTCCCCAGATCCTTGATTTTGACCAGACGTTTATCAAGTTTTACAGATACTCGATCCTTAATTTTTCGCTCTAGCCCTTCGATAATCCGCGAATTTCCACCCTGAATGCGAATAGTCTCATCGCTATCTCCCACGACTCTAAAGTCTTTGCCGGGGTTTGGGTCAATGAGGGTCAACAAGTTTAAGGCAGATTGCTCTTCGGGCTCGATTCCATATTCGCTCATGTAGCCCATTGCGATCATATCGAGCACCCAGCGATCTACATGCGGACTCATTAACTCCAAATAATCGCGTAGGGACTGATGATCAAATCGGCGGCCCGCTTCATTGTACTTCTTATAATGAACTACTCTCTCCCCACCCGGACCAAATACTGCGTCAATATCCCGAGCTAAAAGTGGAGCTAGTCCGCGAACCGCTGAATCTAAATCCTTTTGATACCGCCTCTGACCTTCAAAGTAAAAAACCAAATCCTCAAGCGCTTCGACCGGGGGATCGATTGTTTGTACAGGAACTCCGATCTCACGGGCGAGGGCGACAATCTCTTCGTGAGAAGTATCAATGAGCTCTCCACCTAATTCACAAAACATTCCGTCTGAGTTAAATCGATCGTAGGTCAAAATTCGACCCCCAAGCCTGCTAGAGCCCTCGTAAAGGGTACAGGCGATCTTTTCTCTCGCGAGTCGATAGGCGACAGTTAAACCGGCAATACCTCCACCGATGATACAAATATCAGACGCAGATCCGAGCGGAGAGCCCCAAGCCATGCGAGAAACGCCCCAAGGATCAAGTCTCGAAAAAGCCGCTAAACCCGCAGCTGCTGCCGATTTTCGGATAAAATCTCTTCGGGCCGGATCAAAAAAATGTGGAGCCGCATCCTTGCGACTATTTTGTACGGCTCGAGAAAAAGCGCGTAAGTAAGGGCTCCTTGCCATCAGGGTCAGTCTTCACTGAGTTTTTTTTTCTGTCAAAGAAAAATCAAGGTTTTTTGTTTTCGAGAGTATCAATGGGGCAGTTTGTCCACGACTCTTGTACAAAGACTTTGCTCATTTTTGTCAGGACATTGTTAGCGGCGCAGTGCCCACGAAAAAGCGCTTCTTCGAACGCCGGAGTTCCGATATTGCTGTGAGCGAAAAAAATACGCCCATAGGGTTTTCGAAGAATCTTTGCCCGGCCAGTAAAGTGACCAGGAGCTGCTATATGCACCGAATAGGGCCAGCGGTTAGCTTCAACCTTTTGAACTTCGATTTGAGTTCCCCATTTTTCTTTGAGAAGCGGGTTATAAATCTGAAGCATTCGTTGGACCGAACTCTTGGCCTGTCTTATGACTTGCTCATCTGTATAGCCCGTTCCGAGCCAAGAAGGAGGCAAGGGGTGGTAAATAGTCATGATCCCATGATCGTCACTCGGATTTTTTGAAAAATCCCTCATACCCTCATAGCCCTTGATGGCCGGATCCATCCAGCGCCCTAAAATAACGTCTGTAAAATCCTCTTCAGTGTAATCCGCACCTCGAGTCCAGGTATCGTAAGTGGCCCGATAGGGGTGGCCTTTGATCTGAGCTACGTGGACTGAGTAATGAGAGTAACCAAGATCGCTCATCAAATGCGCCTGTTCGGGACTATCCCTTTCAAACCCTTCGATCATTTTAGGAGCCAGTTTAATCTGGCCTGCAAAAATCACGAACTTGGCTTTGGCTATCCGCGTATCTCCGTTTTTATTGTAATAGACGTCTACAGAGTTCTTGCGGGGCACTATTTTTCCAACAGGAGTGAGCTTACTCAAGACCACATTAGGAAGATCTCTCAGGATCTTTTCCATATTTTTCGCGGCCCGCCCGGTACCAATGGGGGTCGTAAAGCGTGTCTCAATCTCTGAAATATAGAAATTTCCAAAGGCCACGGCCGAAACCCCGTTTGCTCGAGTTCCAAGTGCGGAGCGGCAATAAAGATCAAGCATATCGATCACGTCACGCATGGGGTCTTTTGCTTTGATTCGACCCGAGGCCACTTCGGACTTAAACCTGGCATAGATCTTAAGTGATTCTTCGTCTTTTCTCTTTGAAAGCTTTGCCGGCATTCGCTTAATCCAAGTTTCAGCTGAGATGGCGTCTAACTGCAGCTTCTTCGATTCTTCAATCGGTTGATTGGGAAAAAGCCCCGCTTCGTTTCCTTTAACGAGTTCATGCTTAAAAACTTCAAAACTAGCTGGCAGCTCTTTTAAAGTCTCATCTTCCCAAATTCCTTCGTATAGTTTTCCGTTCCAAAGATAGCTGTCGATCGGCTCGGCTATCGCATCTTTCTCTTTAAAATCGCCCAGGCCTATGTGTTTAAGAATTTCGAGTTCTTCTTCGTAAGCGTCGGTCCAATAGGCGGCACCTCGATCATAGCGAGTTCCGTTTTCGGTGCGAGTGCCGGAAGCCAGTCCGCCAAAATGTTTTTCTTTTTCGAGAAGGAAAACGCTCTTACCTCGTTCGCCTAAATAGACTGCGCTGGTGAGACCCGCTAAGCCACCACCTACAATGATGACGTCAAACTCCCCTTCGTCTCGAACAGGGGTTCCTGTGATTGGAGGATAAAATGAACTTTCATCGCCGCCATTAATTACGACGTCAAATTTTGATTCTGGCTGGTCTGAAGATGGAGACCGCGTGCTCGAAGGAGTTGAACAGGACTGCGATACGAGAACTAAAGCAAGTAGTGATGTAACACGCTTCTGATTAAAAAATTCCATCTCTCCTCCATCGTATACTATATGAGAGGAACAAGCCGGGCAGATGTCCCTAGTATGAAGAATTCTACCAGAGTTGGGTTCAGAAAATCATGAGTCAAAATTTAGACGGTAAATGGACCGGTGCGGAATTGGGCGGCAAGCGGGGGCGCTTAGATCGACACAACTTCCTGAATTTCAGGGATCGCGCTTTTAAGTCGGGTTTCAATTCCCATTTTAAGCGTCATAGTTGAACTTGGACAGCCTGCACAAGACCCCTGTAGATAGAGATAAACAACGCCATCTTCGTAGCGATCAAAAGTAATATCGCCTCCGTCCATGGCCACAGCGGGACGGATCTCAGCATCTAAAATTTGTTTTATCTTGTTTTCGATCTCAGTGGACCCGCCCTTATGAGCTGCCTGATCCAAAAATTCTGCAAGAACAACAGGATCATTTGCGTTGAGATTGCTCTACAAGATAGAAGAGGTATTTTTTTGAAACAAATAACAACACTGTTAAATTTAGTAACTTCACAACTAACAACCAGTTAAGTAGTCTTAATCTTGGCAGTTTTCAGGCAACAAGAAGTAGTAACAACATTGTTTACAAAGTAACCACTCAGAAT
>CAYJBA010000043.1:11399-11707 GCA_964367865.1 uncultured Bacteriovoracaceae bacterium
AAGATAGAAGAGGTATTTTTGTGAACCAAATCCCAATCTCCATCTTCGGTTTTAGTGACCGTGACAAATTGAGTGCCAATCATCACGCCTGAAACGCCGGGAATTTCAAAAAGCTTTTCGGCTAGCGGAGATTTTTTGGCCGCATCCTCTTTTTTCCCAACATTGACCGCGCCTTTTGCAAGGAGCTGCCGATTAACCGAGTACTTCAAGGTATTCGGATTTGGTGTAAATTCGAGCGAAACATAAACATTCGGTTCTTGTGCCATATACGACCCTCTAGTTCCGATTTACATAACACAAGATCGGAA
>CAYJBA010000044.1:0-11649 GCA_964367865.1 uncultured Bacteriovoracaceae bacterium
TAGATACAAAGAGCGGTTTAATCACTGACGTAGTTTTTTTTGGGCGTTTTCTCGAGCGCATCCTAGATATGGATCGCTTACCCGAGGGGGAATTGCGTCTTTGGGTGCTCAGCTCTTGCGTAAAAAATGTGCTAGTTCATATGTTAAAAATTCCAGAAGACCATGTAGCTCTGATCCCTAGATATGAACTTTGGAGTATGTCTGCAGCCCCGATGCCGCCCCCTGATCCCACACAGCCTATGACTTTTGTTTATGCTGGAAGAGTTTCTCGATCTAAAAACATTAAAACACTCCTTAAAACGACCTCGCTGTTACAGACAAAGCATCGGCTTCCAGTTCAACTTTTTATTTTAGGGGCATTTGATGACGAGCCCAATGCTGATTTTATCGAGACACATTCCATTTCGTATTCTACGCAAATTGCGAAGCAAATAGTAGAGGAGCAGTGGGAAACTCCCCCTGAATTAATCGATGGACTTGGACCCCGTGAATGGATGAAGCTTAGATTCAGTCAACCTGTGTTCGTCAGTTTTTCAACTCTTCTCTTTGAGGATTTCGGAGTTTCTGTTGCCCAAGCTGAAGCTAAGGGTTGGCCGACCATTTTGTCCAATTGGGGTGGCCATTTGGACACATGTGGCACCTATCAAATTAAAATTTCTGCGCAGCGCATTCGTGCTTCTAACATCAGCGAATCCACGAAATTATTAGAACTGCCTTCAGTTGAAGCCATCGCGGCAACAATCGCCCATCAGATCAAGAAAAGAGAATGGATAACGCCACAAATACCAGCGAAAATGGGTGTTCAACCCCCTCGGACCATCCGCCAAAACCTTCTCAAACTCCATAGGGATCAGTTAATCGTTCAATTATTGAAAACGAAACAGCTCGATTCGCATTTAAAGCTTGAGAAATCGCATCCTCGATTTCGAGTTCATAACGATTGGGCGAGAGAGTATCGAGCACTTTTCTCACGAAGCTCGAGCAAATAAGATCCTCGCACAATTTTTGGAACACTCTCTAACAGGGGGAGCAAAATCCGCATCGAATTCAAAAGCTGGTCGCTAGAAAGAGATCTAAAATAATAGTCTAGAATTTGCTCACGCTCTTTTAGCTCCAAAGACATCAAGGATAAATGAGAAGGATCATATAAAAAGGTTCTGAAACTCTTGACTCCTTTTGTGATGCCAAAATCATAGGTGTTTCCGATTTCCATCCAATTTATTTTTTGAATTAAAAAATTTATATGAATGTTAAGGGGCCCTAAACCGCGTTCTAATCTGGATTTTTCGTACTGAATTAAAAGATCTAGATTTTGGAGAGGCACATCCAGCTGACCCCCCTGTCGAATCTTGGCGTAGTTTTCAGGATTAAGACTGTCTAAGCTAACTATAAGACAACGGAATCGTATCTTGTCTAAATATCTCTCGATTTTTGGGGTAAGCTTCCAATGGGCATTTGTCGTAATACTCCAAAAGCAATCTTTATTTTTTTCTGAAAAAAGATCAATCAATCGATAAGTATCTTTTTGAATAAAAGGTTCGCCCGAAAGAAGTTCTACTTCTCTAAGTCCCGGCACATACCTATTGAGGGTCTCCCAAAATCCGATTTGATCATAGAGTCCATTTGGCTTTTTCCAAATATGACACATATTACAATGTAAATTGCACTTTCCGTTTAGGTTCAGGGTCAAAATAGACGGAGGCCGATGTTGAATTTCTTGAAGCGAAATGGCATCGAGATGTGCGTTGTTTTTCGGGCACAAATTACAGCTTCGATGTCTTACTTCCTGATCACATTTTTTTGGCTTGCCCTCTAAAAACTCCCTGCGCCACGATCGCATAAATTCGCCGTTCCAGATCTCATCCAAAGTATTATTTTGGATATGACCGACCGAATACTCCGAACCCTTTTGGCGACAGCTTCCTACTTTTCCATCTGGCTCTAAAATTAAGGATGTGAACGGAACAAGACAAAAATCTTGAGGAAGCCCCCTGCGTCGATGCTCTTCGCGAACTTCAAGCGCGTTTTTGAAGTGGGGTTCCATGCGCAATAGCCTGACATCTCTTTTTTTGCATGTATAGTAAGTTCTGAAGGTAATGTGACTCAATAATATTGGCCCTAGCGCGGGTAGACAAAAATTTAGATCCCGCTGGGTGCCAAGCTGTCAGTTGCATAGGTTTTTTTCCAAAACTCGACAATTGGCAGAAAGGGTCCGAATTTATGCTGTGCTTCTGAAAAAGAATCTCCATAGGGAGGAATCGGATAATCGAATGGCTTTTCTCTGGGATTTTGGAAGGGGCTCTCCTTTCCATTCCATTTGGAGCGCTCCTGAGACATGACAAACGCAGCGACATCCCACGAATCCTCCCAGTTCAATTTCACTTCAGCCATATAGGGCATGTTTCCCTTGATAAACCTCGCCATTATACTGAGCCGACTCATACCTGATCCCGAAATAAAACTTTCCGGACCCCAAAGTGGCGGATATTTAAACGATTTCTCATCAAGCGCGAGAGCCCCTTGTCCGTCAGCCCCGTGACAGCTCGTACAATACGACTCATATATTCGCTTTCCCGCAGTTGGATTAGCTGCACGGGCAAGAAACTCAACCTTTGGAAGGCGTGCATCCGGATCCTTGCTCAACCAAGGTCGCCCTCTCCCAACCCACTTAAGATACATTTGAATTGCCTTCATCTCATCGCTATTCTCGTCGAGCGGCCTACCCTGCATTGGATGCATAAAACACAAGTTTATCCTTTCGGCCAAGGATTGGACTCTTCCTTCTCTCGCGCGGTACTGCGGATAGAGCTGAAATGTATCTAAAAATGAATTACCTAATTCAAGTGTGCCCGTACCGAGATGACAGTTACGACACGACATCCGTGACTTTAAGTTCAGTTTTATTTTACTTTTGGGTCCAAGTAACTCTGCAGTATTGGCCAGCAACTTGGCCCCATATCGGATCGCTTCTCCCTCAATCCCTGGCGGGAGTGAAAAAAATTTCACTCGGTCGTCAATGAAAATATATCTTTGCTCTGGTGAATTTGGCTGATTAAAAAAGCAGCCAGAAAAGCTGACCACAATAAATACTGCCATTATTAATTTAATTGCTCGTTTCATCAAAATAGACCTTGTATGCGTATAAAGGCGGTTCAGAAATCAGCTCCCGCGTTATTTTTCCGTCGGGTGCTACTTCGGTGAAAACTGTATCACTTTCGATTTCACCATATTGTTTCGAGGGATGGCCCCAACCGATCAGCGTATTGCCATTGGAAAGCCGCTGAACCGAGCCTTCACCTTCTCGTATAGGGTATGCATTGGGGCATTGAAATTCCCAGACTTGGGTGATTTCCTTCCGATCGAAATCGAGTTTGTACTGGACGGCCCGGGATCTACGAGGAGGTAGTCCATTTCCATTGTCAAATAAGAGCAAATCTCCATTTTTTAGAAAATGGATAGTATGCTGACGGACAAATCCACCATAGGTATCATTTATAAATTTCCAATTCTTGGCATCGATCTCCCAAAGGATTTCCTGGGTAGGATATTTGAGTCCAATAATCCTGCTAATTCTATTAAAGCTCAAGGCCAAGGTGTTTTTAGACTGCATGGCTATGGAGTTTAAATGTAGCGGATCTATTTCTTCGAATTTTTCATCCTTTTTTTTGTCGATATAGAATTGTGAGTTCCAGCGAAATACTGTGTCCCCATGAGGATTTCGTTCTTGTATCTCATTCGCTATGGTCGCATCCCCATCGTTTTTCTGTTCAAATAAGAACATTATATTTTGGTTCGGCATCTTGAGCAGATCGTGGCCATCGAGATCTTTTTCGCGATAAGCCGTGCCTGGCAATCTAACTTCATCAAACGTTCGGCTCAAAAATCTAACTGAACTTCTGTTCTCCTTGAGATCCTGAAGATTTCCTGTAAAAAAAGCGTACAACTCCTCATCGAAAATGCCGAAGTTATAAAAAACAGTTGGCTCTCCAAATGACAAAAGTGATCTTGAGAGTAGTAAATTTCCATCTGAACGCAACACAACTAAGTAGCTAAGGTATTTTAATTTAAGCGCGTCCACAATTTGAACATAAAATTGCATCTCATTTCGCAATGAAAACACAAAACGCCCTGGAATGGAGTCAGACAGCATTCGATAAATGAGCGAATGATCTTTATCAAGCAAAAGTACTGATCTTTCATTCCTAGTTTCTCGCTGTTGAATCTGGAGGAGCCGAATAAATCCACCCACCATGAGAAGAAATAAAATTATAAAAACAAAACTTTTTCGCATAGGTTAATTTAACTCAGCCTTGAACCTTTTACGGTCTTTTACTGGAATAATAGCCGCGAATCTAATCAATTGTAAACTCCTGCACCTGGTTTTGATTCTTAGAATAATGTTGGGACTCATTTATCTCAAAGCCCGCTCGATCCGATATAGGTTTTCCGCGGGAAAAGGCTTTTTAAAAACAGTTTTCTGCCCATCGTTCCAACGGACTTCGACCTCATCGACCTGCTCAATTTTTCCGAGGCCAAAATAAGCGATCGCTGCACTCGGCGAGCGATAGCCGCCGTTGGATTTAATCTCTCTAATTTGCTTGCCGCCGTCGCGATACTTTAGAACGATCTTTGTTCCGATGCCGAAGCGATTTCCAAGGTGATCCCGGACCTCAAACGCAATTGAGTTGGAATCGGGGAATTGCGACGAATTGTTTTTTAGAAAAACCCACGGAAGATCCGCTCTAACCATCATAACGTCGAGACTTCCGTCCCGCGCGAAATCCTCGGCGACAAACGTACGGCTATTACTCGAAAAATAGCCAATACCATATTTAATTGCGACATCGGTAAAGCGTTCGCCGCTCATGTTTTTAAATAAATTGATTGGAAAACTGCTTCCATCCCGTGAATTTTCGTCTGGCGCTGACCTGTTAACGACAAGGATATCCTGCCATCCGTCATTGTCGAAATCGTGAATTCGGGCGTTCCAGGCCCAATGAGAACGACTAACGCCGAATTGTTTAGATCGATCAGCAAAGGTTCCATCCGGTCTCTGGATGTGTAGGATATTCCGATGCGCCTGTTGGAGGTCCTCACGGGTCGCCTTGATTTGGATGGCATCTTTAAGACCGGTGGATTTTCGAATCGACAAACGGCAGGTTGTTTTAAACTCAAGCGGTAGAGATTCACAAAGGCCGGGCTCGCCAAGCTCGCGGATAGTCTTAGAGACGACAGCCAATGCGCAAGAACGACCCAGGGCTGGATCGCTTAGCTCAACGCACAAATCTAAATTTCCGCTTTCTGTCGCCAGCTTTGCACTTTCAACTTTTTGGCAGCGATCTTTAAATTCAGCCGAAGCAAATGAGTCCTCGCAAAATTTCGGCTTTTTCGTATCCTCCATTTCCGCATCGGTAGAAAACACATCTAGGAGAAGATCGTTTGTGAGGTCTCCCGAGTCATAACCCATATTGAAAAACGATACAGCGCCTAGAACGCCGTCGGAGCGCTTGATTCTACGAAAAGTTCCGTTAGATCCACCAAAAAAAATCTCGTCAGAATCTTCATAATCATTACCGATAAATAAATCCGGAAATCCATCGCCGTTAACGTCCGAGAAGAGCGCAGACCATGTCCGGCCCGAGTATAAATCTTGGTATTCAGACGATTCACGGAACTGGGTTCTATCATTTAAAAGGAGCTTGTTGGGACGCCCCCAAAGACCGACCATCACGTCAAGTTTTCCGGTTCTACCTGTGTCAGCGAAAGCTAATGAGGTGATCTGAGCGCCCATTGGAATCGCGATGACTCGATTCTGCGGAGTAAATGTTCCGTGATCACTCAGGAAAAACGACAACGTCGAAGGTCCAATTCCACGTTCGGCTGCATAAATGTCGAGCCAGCCGTCGTTGTCAATATCGATCAAACCGACAAGATCAGGTGCTTGGGTCATACGCAAATCCCCGGGCCAAAGATGAACAAGTTTTACGAATCTAAGGTTTCCCAGATTGCGATAGACTGAAATCCCGTCGGGTTCGGCCACTACAATGTCAATCCATCCATCGTCATTTATATCTCCTGATCCGATAGTTGGATTGTTAGTTGAGATTTCAAGATTATTCTCGTAACGCTGCTCGACTCGCGGCAAGGGATTGGCGATCCCCAAAGTTTCGATCGATTGCGCAGTAAACCGATTTGACTCTCTCTTTGCGGGTTTCGAGTTCGTTCGCGGATTGGGTGAGCGAGTAACTGTTACTCCGGCACTTTTTTCGAATTGGAAAAATTGAATGGGGAGGCTTCGCTCGATCGTCGCGACTTTAAAATTGTGCTGAAAAGGGGGCACTGGCCGAGAGAATTTATCTATTAGGTTTTCAAGTCGACCAAAAATACTTTTTCTTTTGAATTCTCGAGTAAAGTGGTTTTGAGCCGCGGCCCGAAAACATTCAGATTGGTTAAACCGCAATTTACAAACCTCCTTATTTTCTTGGGACTCATCGGTGATCATCAGACGCTTTTTGCAGTTCGTACTATCTGCCTCTCCCGAGTAGCGGTCGCATTCAGCCAGGGCGTATTCTCCAGTTCCATCGATAGCGGAGACCAAACATTTGTTTCGGATACCTAGATCCAGAATTCGAGAGCAAAGTTTCGGGGATCGGGACCGATCAGCCTCAGCTAAAATAGAAAATTCCTCGCAGCGCGCCCGTGCCTCTCCCTCCTCCAAGCCCAAGCACGATTCTCGATCGCGCGCCATCACCGCCTTAAGTAGCAGATTGGCGGCTTGACACTTCTTTGGATCTCTGCAAAATTCGCTGAAAGCAACTGTAGCGAAAGCCAAATCACCTGATTCTTTAATTCGTGTCGAAGCATATCCCTGGAGAACCTGCAAAGCTAAATCGGTTACGCATTTTTGGACGAAACAATCTCGAAGGCGGCCTTGAAGAGTTTTTTCATTTGAGTAAAGATGGCGAAATTCAATCTCGATTGTGCACGTGCTTCGTAACGCGGCACCCCGGATCTTGTAGCAGGATAGTCCGGGATGAATTCCGATCAAGGCCGCATGCAACCAGCTACGATCTTCGCATGCCTCCACTCCCGCCGAACCGTTGCTGGATCGACAATTTGAGGCAATGAAATTGCTTATGTCCTCATCTTCTGGAAGATACCTGTAAGCAGTGATCGTCTTATTTTTCTTCAGTACGTCGTTCGCCTGGAGAATAAAGCCACCAGCTAGCCCCGTCGCCATTACCAGGACTGCGAGATTAAAGGCTAGTCGAAGTGACACGGTTTTCCAAAACAAGAGGAACGGATAGACGCTGTAGGGCCCAAGTGTGAAAAGTAGAATTAAGACGTAAGTCTTATTTAGTCCGGCGACAAGAAGTGCATGAGCGAAAATCAAGTCAAACGTCATGGGAACTGGGAGAAACGTCCCTAATAATGCAAAGCCAAGGGCAAGAATAGGATTAAAAGAATCGGAAGTTAAAAATCCAGCTGGCACGAAGTGAGTCGCTAGCGTACCGAGAAAGCCCGAGAGCAACATCAAGGGGACTGTTTTCGTTGAAAGCTCAAACAAACTCTTGAACCAAATTACTAGCGAGCCTGAAATAGCCCTTAACCAGGACTCTCGGGATAGCGGAGATATTTTCGGGACCGGAAGGGTTCGCAGGGGGCCCAGGGATGTTCCGAAAAAACCTGATCGGACAGACCAAGGAATGAGGACAAGTACGAGAATTAGGGTCAACGTAAACTTCAGTATCGCTATGGGAAACGGAAACATCCCGAAAAGCATCGTAAGCGCTATCACATTAAGCGTGGGCGAACTCAATTGCGTAGCGAGTGACATTTCAAGTCGGGAGCCCGAGGTTCTCATCGCTTCGGAAATCGGTGCGACGCAGTTGGTGCAAACTCCGAGCGGAATGCCAATAAACGTGCCGACAAGCGCGCTTAAGAATCCGGACGAAGGCGATACGAACGGAAGACTTGAAAAGATTGCTATTACACTTGACCCAAAGAGGATTCCGAACAGCATTCCGCGCCAGTTAGTGTAGTACCAGTTCAACGTTGCAAAAATTAACTTACGAAACGCGGAGTCCTCTCGCGCGAGCGTAAAAAGTGGATCGAATGCAAGAGAACCAATATTGTTTCGGTCGCCCATCAAAGCCTTTTGATTGAGTTGTGGGATCCGGGAAAATATCCAGAAATAGAAGGCGATCCCCAGCGCGAAAACGACAAGAATCGCAACTCTCTTAGTGAAGAACCCATCGCGTTTCACCGATCCCGCGATTTTGGCTTTCAATTTTTCCATGAACTCCAATCTACATCGGCCGATAGTTTTGTGCTATGGTTGCCCCCAGATGAATTCAATTCAGATGTGGATCATTTTCCTATTTATTGCCCTGCTTCCAGCCACTATTTCGCGACAAACTGCAGCAAGTGAGTCTGGACTATTAAAGATTGCTTCGAATGTGAAAGGCAAGCTGCTCCATCGCTCAGCGAATCCGAATCCCAGTGCGGCTTATCGCTGGCTTGAAATATTACTCGAGGCCTCAGGCCGCGACGCCGACCGAAACAAACCTCGTCCAACAGTACTTTCTCGCGCGATGGCGATCGTGTTGACCTCGATGTACGACGCTTGGGCTGCGTACGATGGTAAAGCATTAGGTACTAGACTAGGAGACACTCTCCGGCGACCCAAAACTGAAAGAATAATTAAAAATAAAGAAGCTTCAATCGCGTATGCAGCTTATCGCGCTCTCCTGGATATTTATCCCGAAGACGTGACTTGGACGCGCGAACAGATGCGCAAAGCGGGTTATGACCCCGATAATTCAAGCGAGGATCCTCACTCTCCTACTGGCGTCGGAAATCTCGCGGCGAAAGCAGTGATCGGGTACCGACAACATGATGGCGCCAACCAGCTTGGCGACGAAGCGGGCGGAAATCCGAAACAAGCGTATTCTGACTATACATATTACCGACCTAAGAACTCGCCTGAGAACATTGTAGATCCGACGAGCTGGTTTCCAATCCCTTTCTCAGATGGAAAAGGGGGATTCTTTTCACCCGGGTTTCTGACACCCTTTTGGTATCGCGTCAGACCTTTCGTACTCGATCGAAGCGATCAGTTCCGTGCCCCTCCTCCTCCTAAATTTGGATCGAACCAGTTAAAAAAAGATGTGGACGAAGCAATCGCCGTCAATGCCGCTTTGACTTTGGAACAGAAGGCGATGGTGGAGTTCATGAGAGAAGGCCCCCATTCCACCGGTCAATCTGGACACTGGTTGCAGTTTGCACAGGATATTTCCCGTCGAGACCACTTTAATCTAGACCAGGACGTAAAGCTTTTTTTCGCAGTGAGCAACGTTGTTGCAGACGCGTTCATTTCGTGCTGGGACACCAAGCGATATTACGATACCTCACGACCTTATTGGTGGGTGAGGATTTATCACAAAGGCGAAAAATTACGCGGATGGAAAGGTCCCGGCAAAGGATTCGGAACGATTCCTGCCGAAGAGTGGTTACCCTATTCCCCAGCCATTTTCCCTACTCCACCGTTCCCGGGCTATACATCCGGCCACGCTACCGCCAGTGGTGCAGCTTCGAAAATTATGGAGCTCTTTACCGAGAGCGACATCTTGGACGAGATTGCAATCGTGAAAGTCGGTGAGCTGACTGAAGCGGAGTTTACTACTGAGCAAATGCAAGCAGTAGACGGGGAGCCCGCTAAAGGAATTCAGGCCTCCAAGGAAATTCGCTTTGAGCTACCTACGCTTTCGGCGACTGCTGAAATGGCGGCTATGTCACGGCTTTGGGGCGGATACCATATTCGTACGGATAACGATGCGGGCCTCGCCTTGGGTCGAAAGATCGCGGTATATAGCTGGCGTAAATATCAGGCTTATTTCAATGGTCTTTCTCCTCAATAACCCATCTTCGACTAGCATCAAGGGACTCAAGGACTTGTATCTTTCCGGTCCGTGGCCACAAAATCTCAAGCCTCTTTATCCTTGTAGCTTTACCGATTCCAAGATGCAGCTCCAAAGGGGATGCCCCAAAGCTTCCGCCCGAACTGACGACACGGTGAAGTTTTCGTTCGACACCGTTTTCGAAGATCGTGGCCGTGATACGAGTGCCAATAGCGGATCGGTTGCTCAATTTGCCAACAATCTTTAGCTTGATCCAGTGATTGTCTGAACCAGGATTGATGAAGAGAGCTTTTTTGTATCCGTCGCCTTCATACGCTCCGCCCATCACCGCGTACACATCTTGTTGTCCGTCACCGTTCACATCGCCGAAGGCAATTGCGTGTCCCTTTTGTAGATGTCCAAAACCACCTGAAGTAGTCACATCGGCGAATTTTTTTCCTAATAAATTTAAAAACATCCGATTTGGGATCAGCATATCGAGACTTGGAAAACCAGTTGCAGCGTAGAAATCGAGAAAACCGTCGTTGTTAAGGTCTCCAAAATTAGTCCCCATGGTCAAAAGTACTTTTTTCAATCCAACACGCACAGAAACGTCCTCGAAGTGACCATTTCCAAGATTGTGATAGAGGGTCGGTAATTGGCCCTTAGGCTCGTGTCCAATGTAATCAGAAATGATGTCTCGAAGTTTGGCTTGGTCGTCGAAGCCAAAAACCATTAAATCCAGCCAGCCGTCGTTATCGTAGTCCCAAAAAAAACAGGAAAAAGACCGTCGTGGCGACTCAATCCCAGATTCGCGGGTCACATCGCGAAATTTTATTTTTCCGCGACTTTCGCTCTCATTTCGAACCATCCTGCTTTTGCCATTCAAATCCGAGAGAAACAAATCTTGGCGGCCATCGTTGTCATAATCACCCCAAACCGCGCCTTTGAAAAACCCGGTCACCGCGACTCCACCCTCTCGAGCGATATCGCGAAAGGTGCCATTTCCCTCGTTGTGCCACAGTCGCAGTGGTAACTGAACTCCATCGGCACTTTCATAAGCGACCGCCAGATCGAGTAGCCCGTCGTTGTCGAAGTCGGCCCAGGATGCTGCTTGAGTCGGACCATAAGAAAGTATTCCCGCTTTTTCCGTTACGTCTTCGAAGCGTCCGTCTCCCAGTCCGTGAAGTAAGGAACTTGGAATTCTTCCAGAGAAATCAGCCCCCTTCCATGACCCACGGGCGACAAACACGTCGAGATTGCCGTCGTTGTCGTAATCTCCTTGGACCAGATTTAAACCGCCAGTGATACCGCGAATGCCTGAGCTGTCAGTGATTTCGACAAAACCGCTCTTCGTTCCAGTGGCAGTTCGGTTCATGAAAATCCGGATTTGGTCGCGAAGTCCCCATGAGGTCACCATCAAGTCTGGCCGGGCATCGCCGTCGAAATCATCCATGACAACCCCGCCTGCGAGACCCATAATATCTACCCCAAATTTAGCGGCCTGATCCGTCCAACGCGGAATTTGAATATCAGAACGAAAGAGCGTCTCGGGAAAGAGCGGGGGGTTTTTTGTGTTCGACCCAAGCGCCGATCGGGCGAGATGAGAAAGCCACAAAAGTCCTAGGTCGTTGGGCGACTCTTTTAAGAGACCTTCAAAACGTTTTGCAGCGTTCTCTCCTCCTTTTAGTTCTGAATGCATACCGCTGCCACGGAACGGAAATATGCAGGACTCCGAATTGTGATGGCT
>CAYJBA010000045.1:0-4597 GCA_964367865.1 uncultured Bacteriovoracaceae bacterium
ATATTCTTCTGAAGCCCGGACCGTCGCACTAGTAAACGAAACCCAGACCAGCAATGCGCATAAAATGGTCCAAACATTTGTTTTTTTTGACATCATCACCATAAGGCCCAATCCCCATTCCCCTGAAATTTCTGAATAACGCGGTGTATATAATAGGAACGAGGGAACGGCAAGAAATTAAGTGATCAAAGTCAGAACTGCGAAATCAATTGCGATCGCTCAATAAGGCGGCCTTTAAAAATCAAACCTTCGATCTCTCGCGTTGCTCGAATATCCTCAAGTGGAGAACGCGAAAGTATTAGAAAATTAGCTTCATCACCTGGACGAAATCCCTCCCGAATCCCTAAGAACTCTGCGGCCTTAGTCGTAGCTCCTGAAAGTGCATCCCAAGTCGAAATCCCGGCTTTAGTCCAAAGTTCCATTTCTCGATGTACGGAGTATCCCTGAAAGACTCCAATATTTCCGGCGTCTGACCCCGCTAGTAGCGTAATTCCTGCTCGCGCAAGTTGTTTAATGGACTTACTGTCTCGAATCTCGTCCTCATCCTGATCTTGGGCCCATCGCGTGGCTCGATCCGAGTATTGAGCCCGATCTTTATACTGATTGAGAAAGTTAAGAGAGGATACCTTTTGGAGAAGTGAATCCCCAATAACTGCCTCCACATTTTTTACTAAATGGCCCATTTCCGTTTGAACAGCAAAAGTGGGTATTGAAACGACGGCGAACTCTTTCATCGCCTGGAGCGCTTCCGGAGAAATCTCTTCATCATCATAAAAATGAGTAATGGCATCGGCTTTGGCCTTGGCAGCGATCTCGGCATTTTTCCATGTACCGATGTGAACTATGACTCTTATTTGCAAATCATGCGCCGCTTGGATCGCGGCTTCGAGGGTCTTGCGATCAATCGCTCCCCGCTCTGCGGTTGGATCATCAAAGATGATTTTAATAAAATCAGGATTATTTCTAGCTAGATCGTATACCTGACTTTTTGCTTCAGTGGGATTTCGCATTCCACGGTAACCACTCCCCCCCCGGCCTTGGCTGGCCGTACCCAAACACAGGTCCAACTGCAAAGAGCTTTGCACCAGCGATCTCTCCGCGTTTACTCTGATTTCTAAGGTTTAAAATCTCAGTTTCTTTTGAACCTAAATCTAATACAGCCACCACTCCACAGTACAGCGCACGAATCAGCGTGGCCTTCGTACCCCAGTTTTCATCGGGTCCGTCCTTAAGCGGCGAGCTATTGCCCCAAGTATGCGAGTGAAGATCAATAAGGCCCGGCAGAAGGTATTTTCCCTTTAGTGAAATAATTGAAATCCCATCAGCGGGCTCAGTAAAATCAGAATCCTTTAAAGCCTTGGCTACTTTTCCGTCACGAATGATCAGCGTCCCGCGCTTAAGTGTCCTTTCTCGCGGGTCCACCCACGAGGCGTCTTTGAGGACGAACGAAAAATCCACTTTTCTAACTACGGGGACATTACAAGAGGCAAAACCCAATTGGATTAAAATTAAAAATATGACTTTATTAGAGTCAGAAATTCTCAATGGATGCCTAGAGTCAGGAGCTTACGATTCACATCCTCCAGCTCATTAGAAATGTAGGAGAGATACTGCATTCGAAAGGATTCAAAATCATCGCTCGCTATTGTTCGTTCAGCCTGGTAGCGCTTTTTGTACCATTGAGCGGTTCTGCGACTTTCTTTTTGAAGTACTTCTGCATATCTCTCTCGAAACCACATGAGGTTTGTCGCAAGGTCGGTATAGCGGCTGAGTGTTGGAAGTTTTTTAAAGAGGCGAGTTTTAGGCGCGAAAAAGGGGAAATCTAAAATAAATATCTCATGGTTATTCTCATACAGATCATTTGGAGTGTGCATGGGGGTAAACTCAATGAGCGAACCATGTCGTGTAGGAAGATATTTATGATTGAGAAGTAGCGTACGATGGTAGTCGTTTTTATACTGCCAGACTACGTCCTCAATAGGCGTATCATTTCCCTCTTCTACGAAATTTAAGTATTCGTTTGCGGGAACAGCTAGATTAAATAACCAAGCTGGAAAAGATTTATTGGTTTTTAGTCCCTTCCAAAATCCCGCGCCAGTCATCGCATTGTGCAAAACGTGCGTGCAATTATCCGCGAGTAAATTCCAATGATATTCCTCGGAGCCTTTGAAATATTTATCATTGAGGGCGTTGAGATAGTCTATTACGTCAATCAATATGTTTTTTTCTACTGGTAGTTTAGTGCAGTAAATATCACGTCCAAAATTGGCTGCAAAGTTAAGACCAATGGTACGATCGCCCACATATTGCTCAAGACTTACGTTTGTGGGTTTATCTTTTAGCTCCTCCTCATGAACCAAAGTATTTCTAAAAATGCCGCGCGCGATGGCCTCGTCTCGAACCGCGTCTCTGACACCTTTAGTGAGTACTGTCCCTTCTTGGACATCTCCCGTAAGAAAAAAAGATTTGGAACCGATCAATAGCCAATTGATATTTTTAAACAGGCTTTCAACGCTGACTACTACTCCCCGCAGGTATTCCGGGTCGTTTGGATTAGGATCGCAGGTTCTCAATCTTGGGTAAGGAAAAAAATCATCCTTGCACGCCCCTTTGAGCGAAAAAACTGCGTGCCCTCCTTTTCCGTCGGTACCCTTGCCTTTGAATTTAGACGAAGTCACGGCACATAGTTCAACGTAATAGGGAAACAACCGGTCATACTGTTGCGAAGAAGCGAAATGATCCAAAGCCCAAGTCGAAGCTACTGGAGTGCAAAAAGAGAATAGGATCAGCAAAATAGTTTTCATCGCACGTCCTTGTGCAAAATACTTTTCTTCTATTTATTTAATCGGCTCTACTGGAAGTTGTAAATGGGCAGAGATGTCCTGGGCTAATTTTGCCTAAGCTTGATTGCGTCAAGCGGCACCGCTATTTCATTGCAACGTAAATGCGATGAACATCATCGTTGTCATCTACTGAGTCTAGAAACTTAGTGACTTCCTTTTTCAGCTCTTCGGGTACTTCAACATTGTTTTTTGGAAGATAACTCATTTCAGAAGTTGTCACACTCCAGCCGTTTTGAACTAAAAATTTACTCACTGTATCTAAGTCGGTGGTGTCACAAATGAACCTTCCACCGATCTGACCCGGTGGTACATCCACTGACTCAAGCGCCTCGACACTTTGCGCGCCGGCCTCAATTGCTACTGATTCTAAATCCAATATTTTTTCTGCGTGAGTGGCCTCAACTACACCCGCGCGATCAAACATCCAGCTTACACTTCCTGGGGAGCCCAGCTGGGCCGCTCTAAATAAAACGCGAATATCCGCCGCTGTACGATTTTTATTTTCGGTGAGACATTCGATGATGAGTGGAACTTTATGGGGAGCAAACCCTTCGTAGGTAATGAGTTCGTAGTTGACCTGCTCATCGAGGAGCCCTGCGCCCTTTTTAAGAGCGCGCTCTATAGTATCCCTGGGAACAGATGCTTTTCTTGCCGCCTCGATACCGGCACGCAGTCTCGCATTTGCGTCTGGGCTGGGTCCCCCTACTTTTGCCGCAACTGTAATTTCTTTAATCAACTTGCCAATTAAAGCGCCTTTTTTCGCGGCGTTAGATACGCGGCCTGAATGTTTCCACTGTGCTCCCATGGCCCAAGGTCTTAACCCGCCTTGTGTGCGGACTCAAGGGGTGTTTCTAGGTCGACCCAGGGTGTGTAATTTATACTATTTCTAAACGGACTCTTTGAAAAATATTTGAGTAATTTCAAATTAAAAAAGCGGCACAGAGATTGAAAGGTATCACTGGCGCTCAGGCTCAATGACGAGCCACCAAAAAAAGAGGTGAATAATGGAGTATTCAAAAAATGTCCTAAAACCCATACTGCGGCTGATCTTGGGGCATCTTATTTTGCCATCTGCAATTTTCGCAGTACCTGTATTGGTTCTTGCCACGCCTGCGAGTCCCTGTCAGCTTGAGGCGTCGAAGCCGCATTTTTTGGCTACCTTTGAACTCAAGGCAGGTGCGGAAAAATCGCAGCAAATGGTGTTTTGCGTAAGTAAGCCAGGAACCGAAATCGATAAGACTCCCATCGAGGCCGAAATCTGGTCCGATCGTGGGAGAGAAGCGATTTGTAAACATACTTATTTTGAACGCGACGGACTAAGCCCTTTGTCTATGATCCTAGATTGTAGGAGCACGCGCCTGTTACCCCTCAATACTCCCGTGACTCTTTACTGGCCCTCAGGCGAAATCAACGGGGCCGTATTAAGATTTGGAACTTGGTTAAACGGATATACTCAAACATTGCTACGCATTAAAATTGACCATTTTACTCAAAACATTAAAATAGCTTCAGGACGTTAAACTGGAGCCAAAGACCTCGGCTAAGTCCGGGGTCAGATTGCTACTGGTTCGCTGCGAACCCGTATCGCCCATTGATATTCATTTTCGATTCGTTGAAATCCTTCATTTTTTTCATGTGCCCTCACATTAGAACTTGGTCCGCGTATTGCTCATGTTTCTTTTATCGTTTTTAAATCCGGTTGTTTCCGGTGCCGGAAATTTTGACCGGGGCATAATGTGAGAGGGGAAAAAATG
>CAYJBA010000045.1:4607-11606 GCA_964367865.1 uncultured Bacteriovoracaceae bacterium
TGCTCTTCCGATCTGGTAAAAAATGAAAAATATAAACTTAATAGTTCTAGGGGCAACTTTTCTAGTAACAGCAAACGCCGCTCGAGCCGACCATTATCCAGATCCAAATTACCCAAATCCCGGTTATCCGGGGCAATGGGGTTGTGTGCAAAAAAATTACGGTGGCAAGATTTGCGTTAACGACTCGATCATGGATCGGGACGGAGACGTAGGAGTGGTGCTTCAGGTTTTTCAAAATGGGCAAGCTCAAGTTCGTTACGACAGCTTGGGTGGAAGGATTTACACTCTCAATGTAGATAATTTGTATCGTGAAATCGGATGTTCAGGCCAAATTTGCGCTGGGCAAACCGTAATCGATACGGATCGGGATATTGGATATGTGTTACAAGTATTTGAAAATCAAAGGGCGCGCGTCCGATATGACCGCTTGGGCGGGCGTGTTTATACAATCGATGTCAGCAGGCTTTCTCCTGCTGCGGGATATCCTGGCAATCCGGGAAATCCTGGTTACCCGGGATATCCGGGCAATCCGGGTGGTGGCTATCCTCAGCCGCAGCCCCCGTATTACCCTCCGACTCCTCAACCTGTACCGACGTACTATCCGCCCACTCCTCCACCGATTGGTGGCGGTGCGAGGCCATGTAACAACCGTTGTCTGGTCGGTTCGGCCTGCACCGACGGCTGCCCGTTCGGCGCGGTCTGCAGTTACCAGCCACCGTATTTTTACGTAAGGTCGTGCAGTAGGTAGAGCTAAGTTAATTGTTAATCTTTGAGAAGGGTGGAAGGTCGGTCGGTTTCCACCCTTTTTTTCGGGGAAATCTAAAACCCCTTAATCTGTATGTAAAATGAAAGTACCAAACCACCGAAAACCAAACCGCGATAGAGCGTGGACGAAAGTTTGATATTTTTTTGTTGCGAACGCGGATGGGACTCAGCTGCAAACCGGACGCGGGTCATTCCCGATCCTGACTTTCTAGAAAGTCTCATTTTAAATGTATTTTCCAATTATACCCCCGACTGCGCCCCAACAATTACGATGCTCGTCTAATTTGTTTAGTCACTACATCTAACTCAATAACTTTTCTTCTCAGTGAGGGCGCGATTTCTAACTCTGACTGATTTTTTCGATTTTTCGCGCGAATTTCCCAACAAATTCGGTCTGAAATGGGCTTTACAATTTCCCAATACGCAAAAAACTCAGAATTATTTTCCGAGTCGCTTAGCGACTCGAGTAACAGACTATCCATAATGCCCCCTCTACTTCTCTAAAATACTTGAATTGAATTTAAGAAAAGCAACTTACGTGCCGAAGTCACAAAATGAAAAATAACCGGGAAAGCAGGATATGCGCAGCGCGACTTAGAGCAAAATCTGGATCGTTAAGACACACTCGAAAATCAAAGGTGTCCCACGGTCTGTTGCAAACAAGGAAGCAAAGAGGTAACTCTAGATTATGTACTATGAAATTACACAAGGCATCGAGGTAGCCGTCACACCCGAGTATTTACCTCATGAGTCCACACCCGAAGCCGCTCAATTCGTTTTTTCCTATCACATCACCATTACCAATAAGAGTGAAACAGAAGTTCAACTCATAAGCAGACATTGGATTATTACAGATGGAGAGGGAGTGGAGCACGAAGTCAAAGGCCCCGGAGTTGTCGGGGAGCAGCCCAAATTAAAACCGGGTGAAAAACATGAATATTCTAGCTTTTGTCCCCTGTCCACACCCACCGGCAATATGCGCGGAACTTTTCAGATGGTCAACGCTCTCGGCGCGAAGTTTGATGTAAAAATCCCGCTTTTCTTTTTAAGGGACATGCGAAACATTCACTAACGTATTCGTTCCGAATCCTAAAATAATTTTCTACTTTATTTTTCCGAGGTCCTTCATGCGCTTGAGTCTCACGGGCTGATTATCAGTCACCCATTCATCACTAGAGAATTCTTTATACGCGAGACCGAAATAGGACTGGGCTTCTTCTGTGCGTTTCAGCGTCTGCAGGCACTCAGCTAACTCCTCGTAAAGGCGACCGTCTCTCTGCCCACTCAGGCCGAGCTCCGCGAGTAGGCGCTGCTGAAGGGCCAAGGCAGCTTCTGTTTTTCCTAGCACTCGAAGTACCTTACCGATCGACCATTCAGCGATGAAAGCCTCCCGCTTTTTTTCAGAATTTTTAAATTCTTTCAGTGCCCTTTCAAATAGTCCGGTGGATTTTTCAAACTGTCTCAGTTCATATAATTTCCAGCCCAACGTCATGTACAAAGTTCCGAGCCGCGATTTAGCCTTCGCCAGTTTTGATTTTTCAGCGATTTCAATCCCGCGGTGAATCCATTCCTGTTGGACTTTTTGAGGTTCAATCATTGCCATCAGCTGTGTCAGTTCAACTGCAAAAAAATCTTCGTTCGAATTTACGGCCAAATTCCAAGCTTCACTAAAAAGTATCCGGGCCTGAGAGGGCGTTTTCTCAAGTATATTTAGGCGTCCCTTTTCAATGAGCCACCGAATCTTGGGAGCAACCCATGCTAGAGCCGCCTCTTCTTTTAAGATGAGGTCAGCCTCCTCTAACGATTTGCGGGCCTCGGAAAACTTGCCTTGCTGCGCTTCGGTGCGAGCAATCAGGGCTAAAATTTCGACTAAATGTCCACGATTTTGACCCGTTAGGTCGCGCGCCCCTTCTAAAAGCCCGCGAAGCCTGGCCTCCGAAACGGGCGGATCGGCCTCTGCTGAAAGGGCCTCAATTCCTTCAATTTTAGATAAAAACTCGGTATCTGGCAGATTCATCCGTAAATAGGGGTAGCATGATCGTGCCGGTCATGTCGCTGAAATTACATAGAAACTGGATACTTGACTGAAAATCGTAGAAAAGGTGGATTCCATATATCAATTAGCCCCTGTTCATGTTATTTACGCGGGGTAGTAATAATTGCTTCTTAGAGTCAGCGGGCATCGGGCCCAATTCCTCTTAAGTGGCTCCCAATGCCTTTAGGAGGTTTTATGGGTAAGAAATTGTATGTAGGTAATCTTCCGTTCTCCGCAACGGATCAAATCTTAGCAACAACGTTCGCACAGTGCGGAACCGTTGAGTCTGCAAAGATCATCACAGACCGCGATACTGGCCGTAGCAAGGGCTTTGGCTTCGTAGAAATGTCATCCGATGCAGAAGCAGCGAATGCAATCACGAAGTTCAACGGCGCTGATTACGAAGGCCGTGCGATGACTGTTAACGAAGCGCGCCCCATGGCTCCCCGCGAAAGTCGCGGCGGCTTTGGTGGTGGTTTCGGTGGCGGCGGCGGTGGTGGCGGCGGTCGTGATCGCGACCGTGGTAACCGCGGACGCTGGTAATTTTTTGAATTACTAAGGCAACGGTCTTTTTTCTAAGAAGGGAGACCGTTGCCTTTTTTTTTTCTTGGTTTCGGGTTTCGGATTTTACAACCAATAGGAGCATTCCATGGGCAGACCCACTCGCGCTACTCAAGAAAAAAGAAATCGTGAACGTTCGCAAAAAGAACGTCAGCAGATCAAAGAAGAAAAGCGCGCTTTTAGAAAAGAGACTCGGGGCGACCGAGAAACAAGTCTCCAGCAGGGCATTGATCCTGATCTAGTCGGAATTTACCCTGGCCCTCAACCGAGACTAGACGATTAATTTTTTAAAATCAGAAGCTACTTACTTTCGCTCGCTTTGTGACCTTTGATATCAGCCACCTCTTTAATTTCCTTTTGTATCGACTTTATACGTAAAAGCACTTTGGGTGCATGGGAGGCGAGCCAGGAGAGAACTCCATATTTTAGGATTCGCCCTCCTAAAATATAAAGAGTAATTTCTCCCAGCGGTAAATCTGCCAAAGCCGCAATTGCTATAGCTGGATGCTGAAAAACCGGCAAAGCCGCAACTGCGAGCAAAACCCACAAACCGTACAAATCAACCCAAGAATCCGTCAGTCTCCAATACGCGGAATCATGAATTCCGGGAGAAAACCATTCTAAGAACGGCATTCCAAAGGATTGAATCAACGCAGCAAGCAAACTTGCCCCTGCTACTGAACCTAGGGTCACCCACAGAAAATTCCTAAACCAGTGTTTCGGAGATGCAATTACAGCAGTGACAAGCAACCCATCTGTCGGAATGATCAATACAAAATGATCAATTAAGGCAAGGGCTCCCAACAATGGGGCATACCAGAACCTGAGAACATAGCTCTGAAGCCATTGAATCCATTTTTCTATCCAATCATGAAATTTCGCCACTATTACCACTCTACACCGAATAGCTTCATCCTGAACTTTTTAGTGACCACCTGGCACCTTTCGGGGCGATTCTTTCACTTTCCGACAAATTGACCTGAGATCTGCGCATTGCATGATCCAGCTGAAAACAAACACAAAGAGGATTTTATTTAGATTTACGCAGGTGTGGCACTCCTTGTGCTCTCTATACATGAAGTCGCTCAGGGATGAGCGCAGAAATGGAGAAATAGGATGTTCAAACATTACCTAACGTATCACTTTGCTTCTGGATTTGAACGGTTGTGTATTGGCGCGCAGTTTAATAAAACTCTCGAACGCGATGAGCTGATTCGCTGCTCAAGAAATGTAGCTCTCTTTTTTGAAAAAGCTATTCGAGCAACAGATACTAAAGAAAGCGCCAAAAATCTTTTTGTTGCTCTGACCTATCTACGCGACTGCAAGGATGTAATGGACCGAAATGAGATTCATACTTGGGAAATACGGACTCACTACCAAGTCCTTTGCGGGAGATTAGAAACTTTATTTTGGGAAAGTAGCGAAGCGGATCAGGGACAATTGAGGATGTTGGGGTAAATGAGAGGCGAATTTTAATTCGCTATTTTTTCAAATACGATCTTAAGCGAATCCGCCGCTTCTCTCTGAATCAAAATCATTGGCTCTGTAATTACACTGACCTCTTGGGCTCCAGCGATTACTTGAACTCCCAAATTTTGGTACAAATTTTCAAACACGGCGGATTGATCCGTAACAAAAAAATAAATTCCGTTAAGACTTAGGTTATTTTTTACACAAATAAATTTAAAATCGCGAACACGATAGGAGCCTCGAATTTTTTCGGTTGAAAATTGAGCTCTCTGAATTTTCGTCTTGGCCTTACATCCAATGAGTCGCGCATCGGTTTCTCCCAGGTTCCACTCGAGCTCTGCGTATTTATGTTCCTGCATCAGTGGCAAATTTTCGGGCAAAGCAATAGGTGCGGAAACATAATCGTAGCGAGAACCCGCAGCAAACTCTCCTTCAGTCCACCAGGCCTGAAGAAGGGCAACCATCTCGTCTCCTTCCATACCTTTTTGATTTTCATCATATTTTAGCCAATGTTTGTTACGAACGACTTTTGAAAAAGCCGACTTTTCGAGCGAGTCAAATTCTACGTAATTCTTTGCAACCGAATATGCTTTTGCCATATCAGCGACCGAATGACCAACGGATTGCCCACCGTCTCCGTGACAAGAGATGCAGGATTGTCTAAGCCTCGGATAGAGGGTTTTGCCAAAAGCCTTAAGACCCATCCCGTCATCGGCTGCTGAGGCTACCGAAAATAACAATAACATAATAGAAACCGAGTAATTGAAATATCTCATCATAGATCCTACCCGTATATTAAAGTTATGCAAAAAAACAGCTTCTAACCTTCAAACATCAGGACAGACTGGAGTTGCTCTTTATTGAACACATTTTTCGCGATATCCATAAATTCGTTGGTTCGGCCATCTATTTGAAGATAATTTGCAAATACGGCATGTGCGGCAAGAGGTGCGCTCTCCCCGATCAAAGTACTCCGATCCGCACCTTGGGCTTCGGTGTAATTTCCTAACTGCATTTTGCCATTGATAAAGTTAACCGGGCCTTTGGGATTATAGTATCCGATGACACTCATACAAGTTTCGTTCGAATCCCCCGCCCAGTTTCGGGTGTTAGGTAGCGGATAGTTTCCGCCATCTGTAATAATCTGAATAAAAAGAGGAGCCTCAAGTTTATGTGCGGCCTCGACCGCCCGACCTATTTCGAGACCTATTTCTAGATCCTTAGTATCACCCGCGGCTTGGCCATTATGATAATCACAGCCAGAAATCGTGATCGCGCCTGGACCTGAAATTCCTTTAATCACGGATCTTGTAATCGATGCGCGAATCACATTTGTATCCACAGTATTTGAATTAGAATTAATTCCGTAAAGCCCCTGAAAAATGGGATCTTTTCTTGGATCTAAATCCAAAGCTCCACCCATGGTTTTTTCCATGTTGTCGTGCTTTCGATCAAATGAATCGATGATTTCTTGCGAGTTTCCGCTCAATGCTCGAGTAAGCTGACTTACAGAGAGCCTTCTCAACTGCCGGATCACAGAAAGTGCAGTAGGACCCTTAAAGTCCGCAAATGTTCGATAAAGTCCCATCGCCTGGGTAAGATCCTCTAAATGAGAAATAAAAAGGGGCCTAAGTTCAAGAGATTCAAAGGCGGGCCGGCTATTTCCACCTGAAGAACTCGCCATAGTTCCCAGGGACTTTGGAACATATTTACCGATGACTCCCGATTTAGATACTAAGGTAATTGCTGAGAGCGCATTTTGGGAAGAATCAATGAGTGCCGTGTGAAGTAAACTACCCATTCGAAAATTAGCTTGAGCACCTGCGGACATGACAGCGAGCATTCCGTCTAAAATCTTACTCACTCCTCCGCCAGCCATGGGTAAACCAAAACGATCATCAATCTTATCTTTTTTCGGATTCCAGCCCAAGTTCGAATAAGACCCTAATAGATCGCGACATCCCCCTTTGTTTCCAACCAAAAAATTTCCTGGAAGCGAAGCTCCACCCGCAAGGTCAAATACTAGAAATGGAGTATGAGAAACCGGCGGGGTATCCGCATTGGCTTTTCGAATCAATAAATGGTCAAGTGTCGGAGCTTCAACAAACCCGCCTCCTGCGATTAACCCCCGAGAAACAAAATCTCGTCTGGACATTGGCTTTCCGTGT
>CAYJBA010000046.1:0-11589 GCA_964367865.1 uncultured Bacteriovoracaceae bacterium
AAAATCGAAATGACAGCGCTCTGAAATTCAGGAATGCACAAAAACATCACAATGAGCCCCACCACAGCGCTGACTGCAAACGAAAGTACAAATACGTTGAGCTGGGGCATAGCTTTGGCAAAAACGCCAAAGGCCACGTTGACAGCAAACAGTGCTATGGCAACAGGCGCAGCGAGTTGAATTCCAAGTCTAAAAACCTGTCCCGTCAGTTCAATTATTTTTTCACTAAAGAGCGGTCCGAAGCCGCCGTTTCCGATCGCGGCTAATCCACCCATACCTACGATTCGATAACTATCCAGCGAGGCCCGAAGCAAAAGATGATGGCCGTCAATTGCTAAAAACAGTAACATCGCAATCGCCATTTGAAACTCAGCCACAACTTCGGTCTGAGACTCTTGGTGGGGGTCGTAGGTACTTGCCATCGCAAAGCCCATGAAATTGCCCATGAGATTGGATCCCAAATTGACCGTGTCGAAAACAAGCCTAGCCGTATAACCGAGAATCAGGGCAAAAACGGCTTCAACGCCGATCATTCCGACAATTCCGCCAGCAGAAGCAGCCCAGACATGCGAGTCCGACGGGCGAATCTGTCCGCCCGAAACCAATGCTGGAAAAAGTGCGAAACTCACGCAAAGTGCAAATAGTACCTTTACGGGACCAGGCACAAAGCGATCCCCAATAAAAGGTAATACAGTGCAAAGAACTCCAAAACGAACGAGTACCACAAAAAAACTAAACATCTCTTCTTGGTTAAAATTAAAAAGAGACATGCAGCTTTATTACCTCACCATATCGCCAGCAGAGCCAAGAACGTGGCTTGCATAGGTTTGTAGAACTTCGAGCATCCAAGGAGCCATCACCATCAAAACCACAACTACGGCAACCATTTTCGGTATAAATGTCAATGTGGCTTCATTGATTTGTGTGACGGCTTGAAGCAGACTCACGATAATACCAATCACCATTGCGGCTAGGAGTAGTGGGCCAGCCAGAAAAACTGTTGTTTTAATAGCTTCTGAAGCTAAGTTCATGACCATTTCTTCGTTCATGGTTCGCTCCTATCCAAAACTCTTTACAAGACTTCCGACTACTAACTGCCAGCCATCGACCAATACAAAGAGTAATAGCTTAAAGGGCAATGAGATTACCGCTGGCGGAAGCATCATCATACCCATGGCCATCAAAACACTTGCTACGACCATATCGAGAACCAAAAAAGGGAGATAAAGCATAAAGCCAATTTGAAATGCGGTTTTGAGTTCACTGATTACAAACGCAGGAACTAAAACATAACTAGGAACTTCTGCGCGGGTTTTTGGCTTGTTCTCTTTCGAAAGCGCCATAAATAGTTCGAGATCCTTTTCGCGCGTCTGTGCGAACATAAATTCTCTGAGCGGAGCTTCAGCCCGCTCATACGCAATTTTTTGGTCAATTTTCTCATTAAGATAGGGCTCAAGAGCGTTCGCTGAAACTGATTTCCAAGTGGGAGCCATGACAAAAAAAGACAGAAACAAGGCTAAGCCAACGATTAATTGATTGGGCGGCATTTGTTGCGTGCCCAACGCCTGTCTCAAAAAGCTAAGTACAACCACAATTCGCGTAAAAGAAGTCATCATGATTAAAATTGCGGGCGCCAAGGATAGAACCGTGAGCATCATCACGATTCTCAAAATTGAAACCATATCTGAGGGCTTTTGCGAGTTTTGAAACGATAAACTCAGTGAGGGCAGAGTTAGGCCAGATGTACCTGGAACAAAGGCGGACGAAGAAGTGTCAGCAAACGAAAACGGAATAAAACCCATAAATAGGGCAATAGCAGAACCGATGAGTAGGGCTCGGGTACTCTTGGTCATAAGGGTTTCATACCCTCCATCTTATTTTTGATCTGAGCGCGAATATTATTACCGCTGGAGAGAGTTGGAGGTTTGGACGTCGATCGCGCGATCGAGTCGGCCGAATAGACCGGTTTTCCGTGTTCGCGATCTAAAACATCCGAAAACTGCGCGCGCCCCCCTGAGACCGCACCGGCACCCGTTACTGCGGCGATAAAACTTGTTTCAACTTCATCGTCGCCCAGTGCATCATCGAAGTTTACGGCATGACTGGCCGAGGCCAGATTAGAAATCAAATTGATAGACTCATCGGTGATCCCCAAAACCATCATTCGACCGGCAATCTTAACGACGCAGATACTTTTTTTAGGTCCGAGATAGTGACTAGAAATCACTTCGATCATCTTTCCTTGAGCCCCAAATTTATTACGAGCAAACCGATTTAAGGCGCCCAATGCGCCAGCACTTCTGACTTTGCCTAAAATGAACTTCTTGAGAATCCAGGCAAATACTCCAAATAGCCCAAGCACAAGTACCATCTTAATTAATGCCCGAGATGGGCTCGCAAGGGGTTTTAGGCCTCCGATCGGCTGCTGCTTGTTTTTATCTCCCAACCCTATAACGGAGGCGGACCGAGTAACCTGCTCTGGAGCCTGCGCCGGCGCCGAGGATTGCATCACCTTCTCTAAAAGAGCTTTCTCCTCGGCGTCCGCACTCACAGCGGGTTCGGAGGCCGCAGCTTGCGCTGAATGAGTCACGAGCTGATCTTCTTTATGTGCGGGAAACCTAATCGATATCGTCTTTCCGGATGCATTTACTTGAAGCTTGTCCTTAAAAGTTTCGGCCGCTCCTTTGACTGTAAGCCGGCAACGAACCAACTTTGGAGCATACTGATAGGCAAAGATTTTTGAAATTTTCTGTCCGTTTACGTTAGATATTTTAGCAGGGTAAACCGAAGAGTCAGTCAGGCTAATCTGAATGATGTCATTAAAAAACTCCGTCCGAATTTGGCTCTTAGAGATTTGTCTGTCAAAGACCAGATCAATCTGATCTCCGGACTTATATTGAACTTGTTTTAAAATATGAGTGGCAAAAGCAGGTGAAGATAACCCCAGAATGAATAGACAAATTCCAATTTGCTTTTTCATAACATGCCTTCCTGGCTTACTGTTCCAGAACGGGACTTCCTGTCCCGACCTGATCAATTATCTCAACTGCTCAATGCGCTCGACTGGTGAAATGATATCGGTGAGGCGAATTCCAAATTTCTCATTTACAACCACGACCTCGCCACGCGCGACCAACTTGTCATTCACTAAAACTTCGAGTGGCTCACCCGCAAACTTAGAGAGCTCAAGAACAGAACCTTGCGCAAGTTGCAGGACGTCTCTGATCGCGACCTTGGTACGACCCAGCTCGACGGTCAACTTGAGCGGAATATCGAGAATAAAATCAAGAGACTGAACGGGCGGCTGTCCGGCTTTTGGCGCGTTGCCTGCGGCGCTACCGCCAACTCCTCCAGGACCGCCTTCTGCAGATCCGGCCGCTTGCCCACCGGCCGCCGCAAGTGCTGCGCCGATATCTCCCATATTTACATCCAGTGGTGATGCTGCTTGCTCATTCATAATTTCTCTCCCTTAAAATTAATCATCATCTACAATTCGTGTGACCTGTACCGCCCGATTTCCGCGAGAAATGCCGAAAAAACACTTAAACTTCGGCACTCCCTCAACCATGAGATCCAGCTCACCATCCGCGTCCTGAGTCAGCGGAATAATATCACCCACATTGAGATTGACTAGATCACCTACTGTGATTTCAGCGCCGCCCAGATTGACTAGAGTGTTAGCCTGAGCGCCCAGGAGATGTTCTTCCATTTTCTCAACCCATTCTTTGTCAACTCGATCGCTTTCGGTTTGAAACGAGGCATTGAGCTTGTTTTTGATGGGTTCGATAGTCGAATAAGGAATAACTAAAGCGATCGTACCGCTTGCATTCTCAAGTTCGACTTCAAAAGTGGTGGAAATAATCACATCGGAGGGCGGAACCACGCCGACAAATTGAGGATTCACCTCCGTACGCATAAAAGAAATATCGACTTTATGTACGGGAGTCCAAGCCTCTTCGAGATCTTTAATTGCAAGCTCCATCACCTGTCTCATGATTGAGAGCTCGATTCGGGTAAATTCTTTTCCTTCAATCTTTGTATAGGGGCGATCCGTACCGCCAAAAAAGCTATCCACCAACGCGTAAGCTAGCTTGGATTCAAAAACCAAAAGCGCCGGGCCCCTTAAACTTTCAAAGCGCATGATGCACATGCAACTGGGAATCGGGAGAGTATTTACAAATTCACCAAACTTAAGTAAGTCGGTTGAAATTATACTGATGGTCGCAATCTTTCTAAGTTGGTTAGAGAGCGACATACGATAGAGCCGAATAAATCTCTCGTAGATAATATCCAACGTAGGCATGCGACCGCGAATAACGCGGTCTTGATTTGTTAAATCATACGGCGTAACTTCAGCATCCGTAATCGGGCCGTTTTCGCCCCAGATATGTCCGTCGCCGGGGCCCGCATTGCCGCCACCACCCGCAGCACCTCCGCCGCCACCTCCGCCGCCGCCCGAACCCTGGGCCGGAGCTTGATCGACGGATCCATCAGCCACGGCGCTGAGAAGAGCATCGACTTCTGATTGTGTAAGAATCTGATTCATGAAGCGCCTTCCTTAGCCGTTTCTACCCTAGAGGTGGACCTCATGTCCTCCCCGCCTAACCCTACTAACCGCCTACCGCGAAATTGGTGAAAAATACTCCCTTCACCTTTCCATTAATCAAAAAACTATTAAGTGCGGTCCGAATTTCCTCTTTCAAGTAGTCCCGACCCTCGGGTGCCGCCAAATCGTTTACCCGTTTACTGTTAATGAGATCAATAATTGCGTTTCGAATCTGTGGCATTTTACTGGTTACTTCGTTTTCAGCATCCTCAGTAGGCATTTCTAGCGCTATGTTGACCCGAAAATATTTAGGAGCGACGCTACCGGGAGTGGAGAGATTGACGGTAAATTGATCAAGCGTCACCATTTTGCCGAAATCGCCCGTTTTTTTCTTACTTTCTTTTTCGCCTTCTCCGTGTCCCCCGTGACCTCCGTGCCCGCTTTTCTCTTCCTTCTTGCCTTCGGATTCATGACCTTCAGTTACAATATCTTCGACACTTGTTTTCTTTTTTTCGTGTTGAAAAGAAACAAATAAAATTCCGATCATTCCAATAGTTGCCAGGGTGTTCACTACGGTGAGGATAGGCATGAGCTTACTCGCAGCCGGATTCGGCGCAAGTGCTGCTGATGCATGAGCTGCGTCTGTCTTTTCTTCAGCGACCGAAGCTGCCATTGATCAATATTCCTCCACGTTGCCTACTCCTATTTTGCAACGTGAATGCCAGATCAGGCAAGCCGCAATTTATCCAATTTGCGCGGAAATAAATGCCTATGGGGTTGGAGGCGTCAAGCTGCTGTCGCGAGTATGACGCCTCCAGGATTATGGCACTTCAATTATTCCGTCGAAGTTAGAAAACCTATTAGTTTCTCTTCAGCTGAATGATCTCTTGCATCATCTCGTCTGAGGTACTAATGACTTTCGCGTTCGCTTGGAAGTTTCGCTGAGCTTGCATCAGGTTGATGAACTCGTTTGCGATATCCGTGGTAGACGACTCAATCGTCTTAGCCGAAATCGCACCACGACCACCCGCGCGCGGAGCGCCAATCGTTCCTGCACCTGAGAGACGGCTTTCGCGAAACCTGTTTTGACCCATTTTAAATAGGCCCTCAGGGTTTTCGAATTTGGCTAACGCTACCTGGGCCAGATTCATGTTCTGACCGTTGGTATAAATCGCCGTCAAAGCTCCGTCGTCGTTAAAGGTAAGACCCGCAAGCGTTCCAGCTGTAAAGCCGTCTTGAGTCGTCTTGTAGGTTTCAGAAGCGGTTCCATATTGAGTAACAATAGAACCGGTTCCTCCGCTCTTCTTGTCATCACCGAAATTAAATCGGATGTTTTGATCCGGAAGTGCTCCTTTATTGAACTGAAAGCTCGATCGATCAGTGATCTGCTCCTTGAGACGTCCATCCGTATCAAAGACGAGGCGGCCTTTGGCTTGTTCATACATCTGGTCTTTTTTGCCATCGACCACTTCTTCGCCTTTTGCCATTGCTCTCCACGTCCACACGCCTTCTTCGGATTTATTGAAGTAGACTGTAACTGTGTGGGGAGTGCCGGCGGTGTCATAGACGGTAACACCCGTAGCAAAATGCGAAGTCTGATCAGGCCGCTTGGGATCAAATTCAAGAGCTTTATCCGCATGCAAATCGAGATTCATGAACATGTTGACTTCGCTTGATTTTTTGGCATCGACAACGGTGCGATCAACCGAGATCGCGCCCATCTTCGACGTGATTTTGCCTTTATCATCTGCCTGAAAACCCATGACCTTGTAGCCATCCGCATTGATGAGCTTGCCATCCTTATCAAAGTGCAAGGCCCCGTTACGCGTAAAGCTTTGACCGTCGATCCCATCGAGAACGAAAAATCCGTCCCCCGTAATCGCGAGGTCAGTTGAGCTTTCTGTTTGAATAACCGATCCCTGTGAAAAGACCGGGTTAACTGCGGCAAGACGAGTACCGCGACCGATTTGGTTACCACCGAGCAAACCTTTGAGTGACTTTGCGATCACGTCCTGAAATTCAGGGCGGCTGACCTTAAAGCCAATGGTGCTCGCGTTGGCGATGTTGTCGCCGTAAATTGATACGGCTTCACCTTGTCCTTGAAGACCGGAAATACCGGTATAGAGTCCAGATAAAATACCCATAGGGACGCCTCCTTGCGTCTTTCGGTTAATTAAACCAGCTCCTCAGTCGTTCGGAGCCAGCTAGGCTTCCCTTTTGGGTCCAGCCTAGTACACCATCATTCAGTCATCCTGACTAAACGATCACTGCACCATCGATGTTCGTAAAAATATTTCCGGCTAAAGCTTCTCTGTCCATCGCAGTAATCACCGTCCGATTTTTTACGCTTACAATCAGTGCCGCATCTTTGGTCAGCACCAAAGTATCTTCAACGCCTTTCGCTTCCGCTCTATCTACAGCATCATTGACTCGTTTTAAGGTTTGCGAATCCAATGCGATCTTTCTGTCCTTCAGTCTTTGAGACGCATGCGCAGAAAATTTTAAAGGATTGCGTACCTGATTGAGGTCTACAGCTCCTGCATCTTTTCCGAGCGCTTTCTCAAAAACGTGATCAAATTCTCCCTTGACTCCCTCTGGTTTCTTCGGCTGCCGATCAGTCTCCGTTACGGAAGACTGCCCCGGCAATGAAGTCACATTAGGATAAAGAAACGGTCCACTGCTCATCTTTGATCACCCCCTTTTATTATTCTATCCGATTGATTTAAATTATTCTTCCTATTTGTAATTTGTTCATTGTCCCCGGCAATTTTGGGCGCGGAATTTTTTACCGGGGTCTCATCTGAATCGTGAAGCCCGTTAGGAAATCCTTTTTCTGATTCCTGAATATTATTTTGCACCGAAGGCTGAGGAGACCCGTAGGCCTGCGCTCCGGCCTTGGCCTGAACTTGTCCTTGAAGCTGAGTCTGGCTCTTTGCCAGAAGTTCTTGGAGCTGAGGAGAAATCTGCTCAGGCGAAAGATTGGTTGAACCGACACCTTTTTCAAATGAAAAAACTTTCGGCACTTTGGCCTCTGCACCCAACGCACCTAAACTGGGACCAGCCCCAGAGGAATCGGGCCCTCCCGTTTCGATGCGTACTACATTTCTCATAGTTATTCGGTCTTGATGCTTATGATCACCCACCAAAAAGACGGGTTCGTTTCCCTCAAAGCTGACGCCTACTACCTGTGCACGGGACTGCGTGCTCGTTTGTATCGTCTTACCTTGCTGGTCTTTGGCCTCGACTTTCATTAAATAGGTTCCGGCTTTAGCGGGCATTGCAGCGTTTTTCATTCCATCCCAATTGACGCTTTGTTCACCGGCTTTTGTTTTTCCTAGATCCTTGGTCATCATCGGCTCGCCCAGCTCGCTTATAACAGTGACTTTTACCTCGGCCGCATCAGCCGGTAGATTAAAGCTGAGCGCCTCTTGCATTCCCTCGGTATGAGGAAACCGATCACGATCGATCGTTACGACCTTGCCGATCATGTTGGTCATCGCCATTCGCTCCAGCGGTTGATTTTGAGTGGTAAGTTTCGACATGGTTTGATTTAAATTTTGCAATTGTTCAACAGACGTAAATTGAGCCATTTCTGCGGCCATCTGTTCAGGCTTAAAAGGGCTAGTGGGGTCTTGATTTTTCATCTGAGTAATCATGATCCTGAGAAAATCGTCTTTACCGAGCGTCTTTTTAATCTCGCGAGGCTTGGGTGGCTTAGCTCCGTATTTGGCCTGAATTTGACTGTAAATCTCGCCGTTTTTGGCGTCAGTCGAAGATTCCTTCGCATCCTTTTGTTCAGAAAGATATCCACCCGCCCCGGCAGGACCACCCGTGAGGGGCGAATTTACCACATGAGCTGCTGCGTCTGCTTGTCTAGCCGCCGCGATTTGAGACATCATTCACTCCTTAAAATTTTGGAAGGGGGACAAATCCCCCTTCCAAATCCATCATCCGCTAGGTTCAAGCAGTAATATCGAAACGTCCATCGTCTCGATATGAACTGTTAGACGTTAGATTTGATGCTAACGCCGCAGCTCCTTGAGCCTGGCTCTTACCTGTGCCCATTCGAACGGGAGCGGTAACATCGTTTCCGCCTACCCACTCGCTATTGGGATTTCTGTTTCCTTGGTTTGCGTTTTGTCCAAGTAGGTCGCTATGCGCGCCACCTTGCCGCGATTGATTAAAATCCATTTGCCCATCGCCATGCGAAGTTTGCGCAACACTCTTACCGACCACGACATCCACTCGAGCCAGACTTAGGTTTTGCTCCGCAAGACTATCTTTGAGATGAGTCATACTCTCCTCAATGATTTTTTTTGCGTGCTCGTCCGAAGCCTGAATCCTCAATCCCACATCGTTTCCATGTGTTGTCACTCGGATATTTAGCTCACCTAGGTGATCCGGTTTGAGCCGAACTCGCATTTCGCCCCCTCCTTGGGGTGCGATACCTCGAATTCCGTTACTCATTCCCATCAGTGACTCCGAAGAAAGCCGATCCTGAGACATTGCCCCCTTTACCACATGACCCGTCAACTCGCTGGGTGGTTGAACCGTAACGGCTTGACGATCTTGTGACCAAAGGGGTTGAACTCCCGCCGGGGTCAATGAATGATCATTGAACGAGAGCTTTCTGTCTTTTGGACTTCCTCCAATGTTACGAATCTCGGAATTTAGCCCCTGGGTTTTAGAATTTTGCGCTCCGGTTTCTTCTCCAGAAAGTTCGGATTGACCTCGAACAGGTCCTGTTCGGACTCCATTTAAAGTCTGTACAAATTCATCACCTGAAAGGCTAGCTGCCGTAGCGGGTACATTGTTACGGCGTGCTCCGGATATTCCTGCCAAGGGATCGCGATTGAGTCGGTTGCCTGCGCCTTTTTCAATTCCGGCTTGCTCTCCCGATAACTCCTTCACTCCCAAAGCAGAAATAATCTCTGCTTGTGCTGTCGTGCCTGCTTCGCCTCCCTGAACACGCACTGCTTTAACTGAAGGCTGCTCAGCCACCCCGATCAGTTCGGGTTGAATTCCAAGAGCTTTCAATGCAGATTCCAAGTTTTGAAGTTCTTCAATCTCGGATTTTATTTGCGCGGCCTGGGTATCCGTAAGAGGTTTCTCTTTACCGATAAATAGGGGTTTTAGGCTGGGATTTTGCTCATCCCCTGCTCGAAACACCCATTCTTTACTCCAAGGCTTGGGTCCAGCGATAATGCCTGCGGTATTCATACTGACAGCAGTCTTCATTGACGTCGGAGATTTCTCTGCGCTAGTGACAGGCCCCAGCTGACTCGTTGTTCGAGCCGACATTTCGGCCTTCGGGCCGACTTGTTTTTGAGATCCCTCAACAAGCGCCTGAGAATTTGCCTGGATCGCCTCTGCAGAAATTGAAACTCCTTTTGCCTCTACTTTGGCTTGGGCGCCCTTTTCTGCTTTTGGATCTCCTGCAATCTCTTTACCTTTATCCTGCACTTTAGAATTAACCTGAATCGTAGGCAGTGCAGCCGAAACGTCCGACCGCGCGACCTGAACATTGGGGCTGGCTTGAACCGCTTGTGTCAGTTGCTCTGAAAAGCCGGTCTCTTCACTTTGTCCCTTTGCCTTTTTCTTGAGAATTCCCGGGTTGTCTATTCCCGTTGATGCTGTGTTGTTGTTGATTTGTTCCATCATTTTTTTCACCTCCTTTTATGGATTTATTTGCGGTCTCTGACACGTCAATCGACGCGTTTGCCACTGCCTGTGAAGCAGACTGGCCTCGGGCCCGGACCACTCCGGCCAAAAGTTCGGTTAACCGAGACGACCGCCCCGGCTCCATAATATTTAAAATTTTTGCTAACCGCCCCGTCGAAATTTGCGCCATCGCCGCAACTGCAAGCATTTCATCTAAACCGCCTAACAAGACTGACGCAGCCTTAGGGCTCATCGTCTCAAGGGTTTCGACTACCTTTTTTACTCGCGTATCGTTTTCGGCTTTTCGAGCCTGATCGATTCCGGCGATTTGCTCTCGCATCCGCTCGAGTTTTTTAATTTCCTCGAAAAGCGCTAATTCACGGGCCTTGATTTCAGACTCCCGGTTTGCCAGATCCTTTTGTTTGGCTTCGAGCTCTTGCTTTCTTTTTTGAATATCTTCGACCGCCGAGCTACTCGCTATGCAAGCCTGAGGTTTATCCTGAAGCAAAACAACTCCAGCGTGATCATTTACGGGAGTGGGTGTCCCAGAGGGGATCGGCGCCTCATGTTGAGCTTCTTCGCCACCCGCGATAACTGATAATCCTAGGGCACTGCAAAATAAGATGAGTGTGAGAATAAAAAGCCGAGAAAGACGCTTTAAAATCATGCCACTTCCTCCTGTAGTCTTCGTCTCATGATATTCAGGTCGTCCGCCTCGCGATTTTCGCGACGTCTCGCTTCGTGCTTATAGGCCGCAAAATCCCGATCATAAAGTAGTTCAAGAACCCTGACCTGACGTCGACTCAAGAGATAAACACGCAATGCTTTTTCGACACCACGATGCGCGCGAGAGATCGCATGATCTGCTTGGATGATCCGTTGCTTAGTCCCGCCGATAAAATCCTGCTCCACATGAAACTCGTTGGGTCCGGTTGGAATCTCGCCGAGCAATTCGCGACGTAGTAACGACCGATTCAGTGCATCCAATAAATCTTGTTTTCTTTTGATTTCAAGCTGAAGAGCACGTTGTGCAGCACCCAGAAGGCGTAGAGCATCCTCTTCGCGCTTCTTTCTAAAGTCCATCAGTACAGAAAACCTGAATCGGAATTTCTTCATGCTACCTTTAATTTTCTTTTGAATCAGGTGGGAGTGCTAGACTGAATCTTTTACCCAGAGGAGGGGGACGGGATTGCCTACTGGACTTTATTTTCCTTGGGGACCGCCCTTCCTGGGCTTGCCTGCTTGGGAAGGTCATCCTGACGCAGTCCGCACCCTGTGCGCGGTCTCCGGTAGCTAGGCTTTTTCAATAATAATTAAAAATAAAATTTTTTTTGGTTTCAACCGGAAGGTTGAGTTTTTTTGGGGGAAAGCCCCGCAGGGCG
>CAYJBA010000047.1:0-11483 GCA_964367865.1 uncultured Bacteriovoracaceae bacterium
CGCATTAAGTCCAAAGGTTGACATCTGCACTTTGTAAGAAACCCCAGAAAAATCAAAATCCTCGCTGATGGGACTTCCACCGGGAGTAGCTCGACCAAAAATATCATCAGACAGAGCGACCAGAGCTTGATCGCGCGCCATCGCCGACATGTCCTGTCCCATCGCACCATCTGCGCGAATTCCGGTAATTTCTTCGAACAAAGAATTTGCATACACAAATTTTTTGTTCGAATCAAAGACAGCTATCCCATGTCCCGAATCAAACATTTTCAGTGGAGCCAGAAATTCATCGACCACAGGAGTTGTATCTCCACCCATCAATATCGAAGCCCCGCTTTTTGGAATTCTCTGAAGTGCGGCGTTGATGATTTCCCATAGAGAATCTAGCTCTTCGATCTTAAATTCGTGAGTCACTTGGGCTAAGTCGCCCTTGAGGACTTTGTCCATATCTTCGTTGAGCACTTGAAAGGGCCTGAGAATGAGTCGATACAAAATGAAAACCACAAGTAGTGCGAGAATACTCAGATAGATAAATGCCTGGGAGTAAATCACGCCAATTTCGCCCAAACTTAAAGTGGATATCGAAGTATCAATAGAAACGATGGCCATAGCCACGGGTACATTTTTTCCTTCGTTGGGGTTGAGAACTTTAAAGGGTTCTACTGCGATCACAAGCGAAGTCCCTATGATTTTGATTAGACCTGTTTCGAGTCCGTTTCTGAAACGATCACGCGCCTTAATTGCAAAACTCCCTTCAGGCCCTCCCGAAAGGTGTGAGTTCATTTTCGCGGCCGGCGCGATGATTCGGCCTTCGAGGTCCGTAATCACGGCAACCCGAACGCCGTCCGCATACTCAGCGTCTCCAATCTCGGTTTTAGTTTCCATACGGCTGGCAATTGCGGCCGTATTGCGATCTACGATTTCCTTTGCCATGAAGTTGGCTCGCTTGGCGGATTCACGTACGATCGAGTTATCTGCGGATTCAAGAAGCGGCGGAATCACGATCACCAGACTACCCAAAACTAATACTCCAATTAATCCCAAAGCAACGGCCCGAATCTCCGTCTTTTGTCCCATGCCGTAAAAAGTCGGCATGACCTTTTTCTCAAATAAGTAAATCATTCGAGATTTAAAATCCTTGGGGGTTGGATCAATTGCAGCAGACCCGGTACCCAGTGCGCCTAATCCTAAACGAGTTCCATAACCTCCGGGGCTCATTCCGGCAGGGGGCAGCTGAGCTCTCATCGGGACGGGCAAGCGCACCACGTTTCCCATGCCTCCACCTGCCGCTGCCGGTGCACGCTTAGATGCGTGGGCCGGATTTGAAATCTCAAGAATGTAATCACCTACACCTATGCGATCACCTGGTCCTAGTTTTTTTAAACGCGTAAGCACGCCGTTGACAAAAGTGCCGTTCGAACTCCCTTCGTCTTTTAGAGTAATTTCGTTATTATTCACTACAAGTACGCAGTGCTGCTTCGAGACTTTCGAAGATGCCAAGACCACGGCGTTTCCTGCCTGGCGGCCAATAAAATTTTCGCCATCGCGAATAACAAAACTATTTCCGCGATTGGGCCCGTCTACGATGACGAGTTTATACATAGTTCATCCCCTGGCATCACTGAGCAGCGATCGATCGTGCCGACCGGTAGCTCTAGCGTCTCGGAGGCCCGAGAATCCCGCAGAGGAAAAACTTTCCATGGCTTAAGACCTCGGTGTACTGAAGTCACAAACCAGGAGGTGTCGCCTTCTACAGAAGTACCTCTGCGAAGAAACACCACGTCGATAGGAATAGACATGAACCACATGTGAATGTCGTTACACTTTGGAAACAACATTCCATAGCCTGGCTCAAGCTCTTTCATTCCAATCAATCCTCTGAGGCGATCCAAAAAACACTCCGCCACAAAGCACTTATCGGCAATAAGGGCTTGATTTGTTAGCGATTTCACTATGCACGGGCCAAGCTTTTGACTCATCAAATACTATTCTAACTGAACTTGGTAAGCATTTGAAATGATGGAATTTTTATCTTAAGGGCCGCCCCCGGCGAGCATACTGATCGCGAAGGGACCAAAAATCATGATAAAAACAGAGGGCATAATCAAGAAGATCAGTGGAAGCAAAATCTTTTGCGCGGCCGCAGCCCCTGCCTTCTCGGCTCGCAACATCCGCTCCACTCGAATTTGTTCAGACTGCTGCCTTAGTATTTTACCAATTGAAGCGCCCATCTGATCAGCAGAAATTAAAATTGCGACAAAGGAGTTAAATTCGGTCATATCAATACGGGCAGCCATTTCCCGCAGCGCTTCCTGTCTGGATGCACCCACTTTAATTTCTTTGAGGAGCTGCGAAAATTCTTCGACTAGAGGACTCGGATTTGCTTTTTCAACGACTTTTCCGATAGCGCCAATAAAATCCAATCCAGCCTCGGTAGAAAGCGCAAGAAGATCGACAATAAAGGGCATCGCGCGCAATATCAAAGTCTGTCGCCTCGAAGCGCGGCTTCTAATCCATAGATCTGGGTAAAACCATCCTGCAATACCACTTCCTAATATCACTAAAATTGAAAGATCTAAAAAATCCCCAGCTCGGAGCAATCCGCCAATAATTGGAAAAACTGCAATCAGTGAAATTTTAAAAGCGATCATTTCATCGGCAGTCAACTCGTCTTTAAGGCCTGCCGAAATGAGTTTCCGCTTGTAGTGAACCCTGCGTGAATTCCAAAATGGCTTTCCACGAATCATAGGAACAACATATTGTGAAAATAGCGGTCGAGTGAGCTTAACTAAACCGTTGCTCGCTTTGCGACTCTTTGCATCTTCAAGATTGTCTTGGGCAGCTCGGGATTCCTCCTCTTGCACCAGCATGCGGACAACAATAAAAGTGGAGACCCCTATGAGAATATACGCGGCTGTGATCACTAACTCGCCACTTTGAGCAACAATATCCATGGTACCTCGACGTCGTATCGGTAAAGATCGCTTAAAATATTAGTTCAGGGAATTGCTGATTTTTTACCGGACCCGAGTTAACCTCAAGTAACTCATTGGGCTAAAACGGTTGAGGTGGATCTAAGCTATGAAAAATATATATTTGATGGTTTTTGTCTTCTTATGCGCGTTCTCGACTTCACACGGCTCCTCTAAAAAAACTACAGACCGAGTCCTATGGGATTATTGGTACACAGTATCTGTAGAAAAAGACCATGCGCAATATTACAATGAAAAAGTCGAGATTAAAGATGGAAAGCTTGCCTGCTTTCAGCGCGTATGGAAAAAAGAAGAAGGTTTTATCAATGAGGAGCAATTGGGATCTTTTGCACTAGATGATTTAAATCTTACCCCCTTATTTTTTAATTTTCATTCGACCTACCGAGAAACAGAGACAACGATCGATGGAAGCATTGCTGACGGCAAACTTCTTACAGTAAAAGCTAAGCGCGGCGACAAAGAGCTTCCATTTTTAAAAAAATCGATCCAGTCCAAAGTTTTTTTACAATGCTTTTTTCCGGTTTGGCTGGGCCGCCTCTTACCTCAGCTTAAAGAAGGAAAACTTACAGGATTTAACACGATTTTTGAAGACACTCTTGAGATGGGGTTTAAAGCCATTCGAGGTTCAGTTAGACTCGAGAAAAAAGACGAATTTGCAAAAAAATCAGACTCCTCCCGAGTTTCGATTGGGCTCGATAATGGAGTCAAGGCATCTTGGTGGGTCGAAAAAAATGGCGCCTTGGTACGAATGGAGTCCGGTAGCCCTCTTAAAGTCTTCGAAAGAGTCAGCAAACAAAAAGCGACTCAGTTTCTGAACGATAAATGAGTGACCACTGGAGCGTATGTTTAATCGTTTAATCGCGCTATTGGGTGGAGTGATTCTTATCTTTTCTTTTAGTCGTGCGCTCATTCGAGCTCTCCCAGGAGACCCTCTCGAAACTCTCATTGCAGAATCAGGAACTACCCTTTCGATCGAAACTCTGAGAGCTGATCTAGGCCTGGATCGGCCTTATTTTCCCGCGCTTGTTCAGGATCTCTCTCTCGCATTTCACGGTAATTTAGGGCGCTCACTTTATAACAGACAGCCCATAGGGCCACTTCTGGTCACTCGCCTCGGACGTACGGCAGCGCTAGTTTTGACCTCACTCTTTCTCGGAATAGCAATCAGTCTAGTGCTCGGGGTCTTTTCTGCAGGTCTTCCTGGATCTTGGGTGGATCGATTTTGTAGTATTTATGGGTCGGTCACTATTGCTATGCCCACGCCATGGCTCGGACCGCTTCTGATGCTTGCACTTTCAGTTTGGATACCCCTTTTTCCAATCGGTGGTCATCTCGCACTCCCGACCTTGACTCTCGCTCTTGTCTTTTCAGGATTTTGGGCCCGGTTGATCCGCGAACGAGTCCGAGAGACTCTCCAAACTGGCTCCGCCGATGCAGCTCGAGCTCGGGGGGTTTCAGAATATAAAGTACTTTTCAAATATGGCTTGGGCCCCGCCGCGGGCGCTTTGCTAGCCTATTTTGGTACGCAACTAGGGTCCCTCATGGCTGGCGCGTTTGTCACTGAAACATTGTTTGATTGGCCCGGAATGGGGGCCCTTCTTGTAGATGCTGTGTTAAGGCGCGACTATCCCGTAGTTGAGGCGGCGACTTTCGCGGCAGCTACGCTCTCGTTAATTTTTAATCAACTAGGCGATCTGGCTCAGCGCTATTGGGATCCGAGGTTACGCCATTGAAAAAAACCGCAGGCATCATTATTTTTGTTTGGATTTTTTTCTCGTTTTGGGCATTTTCTAAAAGCGAAGTTTACCAACTAGAAAAATCGCTCGGGGGAATCTCTTTTTCGCATCCCTTCGGATTTGATACATTTGGGCGAGACGTAGTCCGACTTGTTTTTCGCTCGTCGGCTCTCAGTGCCTTTTTTGCGGCTCTGACTGTAATATCTTCGACTTTTTTAAGTATCCTCTTAGGAAATACCATTGCATTGTCCACTCCCAGGATTCGATTTGCAATGCTTCGCGGTCTCGAATCCTTTTTAGCGTTTCCATCTCTCCTTTTCGCGTTGGCATGGGCCGCATTGCGGGGTCCCGGTTGGGATACACTCCTCTTTGCTTTACTTATGGGATCTGTTCCGTCCTTTGTCCGACTCATCTACGCTCGTTCTCAAGAGCTTCTCGAGGAGCCTTTCATTGAAGCGGCGAAAAGCTCAGGTGCGGGAAGATGGAGGATTATGATCAAACACCTCATTCCTTTTCAATTATCATTGTGCAGAGTCAAAGCACCTGGACTTTTTGCTCATGCACTTATGGCCGAAGCTACCCTTACTTTTCTAGGCGTCGGTGCACCAATCGGGTCGGATACTTGGGGCTCGCTTCTCATACAGGGTAAAACTTACCTAATCGAGGCGCCACATATCGCAATAGGAACTGGAATCCCGTTATTGATTCTAATCATGGCTTTTCAATCTTTCTCGGACGAAATTTCTAAAAAAACTATCTCTCAACATTAATTCAGAGTTAAACTAATTAAGCTCAAGGTGCGAAATGGCGAACGTAAGCTCTGAACAACTTCGCAAAGCTATTGGCGAACTCTTTATCATCGGATTCAATGGACTTGAACTTTCTGATGACACATCTGCGTTTATTTCCCAGGCAGGTGTCGGCGGCGTGGTCCTCTTTGCCAACAATTACGAAAATCCTGCACAAGTGACCGAGCTGATTAATAGTATTCAAGAATGCCGCTCTGAGCTCCCTCTTTGGATCAGTGTCGATCACGAAGGGGGGCGCGTTCAAAGATTTAAAAAAGGGTTTACCCGAATCCCAGATGCCGAAACCATCGGAAAGAAGAACTCACCGAAACTTACTTTTGACCTAGCTGAGATGATGGCCAAAGAACTCAAGGCCGTGGGCGTAAATGTTAATTTTAATCCCGTTGCGGATATTATGACCAATCCAAAAAATCCGGTTATAGGAAATCGGGCCTACGGCACCAACGAAGAAGACGTCACGAAAATGACCACAGCTATGATTCGTGGCCATTTAGTTGCTGGCGTCCAACCTTGCGTAAAACATTTTCCAGGACACGGCGACACGAGTCTGGATTCGCATTTCGCTTTGCCAAAAGTAGATACCTCGGCCACAGTCCTTCATGATAGAGAGCTTAAACCTTTTTTAAAGGGCTTTAAATCCCGCTGCAATATGGTGATGACAGCCCACATTATGGTACCCGCCCTTGACCCTGAATTTCCGGCGACACTTTCAAAAAAAATTATTCAAGATTTACTCAGAAAGAAAATGCGCTTTACTCGAATCGTGATCAGTGACGATCTGGAGATGAAAGCGATCACGGATCATTTTGGTGCAGCGGATGCGCCAAGGCTTGCTCTCCAGGCTGGGTGCGATCTTTTAATTTATAGGACCGAGGCCGCTGCGCGCGCAGCGTACGAGTCGCTCGTAAAGGCCAATGAATCTGGAAAGCTGTCAAACGACGTGATTTTGCAGGCGCAAGCCCGAAGCCATGCTCTAAAAAAGGAATTTCTTATGCCTTACAAGCCTGCGGCGATGACAGAGCTAACGACGATCGTTGGAACTCCTGCAAATGAGGAGCTAGTTAAAAAGATTTTGGAGTAAATCAAATACCAGATTGTTCTTGGTAAACTCCAAATACAACTCTCAAAGAATCCGATACTTCGCCCAACGTCGCTCCGCCCTGGACCGCATTTAATATAAGCTCTTGTAAATTAGCATCCGACCGTGCGCCTGATTCTACAGACTTGAGTACCTCTTTAACTTGGCCGACAGATCTTTTGGCACGAAACGCCCGTATTTTTTCGACCGCTTCGCGTTCAATTAGAGGCGAAACTTTTAAAGTATCTACTCGTTTAGAAGTTTCTTTTTCATCGTTAAAGCAATTCACTCCCACGATCTTAATAGACCCCTCATCCATCTTTTTTTGATCTTGATAGGCAGAGCTTGAAATCTCAGACTGAATGTATCCATTTTCTATACAGCGAACGGTTCCACCTTTTTTATAAATGTCTTTGAGAAGCTTCATCGTTTTTTCGACTAGCTCCGCGGTTAAAGATTCTATCATCCAACTGCCACCCAGCGGATCTACGGCATGAGTCACACCCGTTTCATAGGCAATCACCTGTTGGGTCCTCAACGCTACTTGGGCAGCGCTCTCTGTAGGAAGTGCCAGAGCCTCGTCCATCGAATTCGTATGAAGGGATTGAGTGCCGCCCAATACGGCAGCCAAAGCCTGAATCGCAAAACGAACAACATTATTTTGTGGTTGTTGAGCAGTCAGGGTTGATCCGGCCGTTTGAGTATGAAATCGAAGTGTGTAACTCCGCGGATCTTTCGCCTTAAACTGCTCTTTCATAATCTTGGCCCAAATCACTCTCGCCGCCCGAAATTTCGCGATCTCTTCTAAAAAATCGCTGTGTACGTTGAAAAAAAACGAAATCTGGCCTGCAAATTCATCTATATCTAATCCTTGATCCACGGCCGCCTGGACATAGGCCACAGCATTAGCAAATGTAAAACCCAGCTCCTGAACCGCTGTCGCCCCCGCTTCGCGAATGTGGTAACCAGAAACGCTGATTGGATTCCACTTGGGAGTGTTTTCCGAACACCACGAAAACATATCAGTCGCCAGTCTAAGTGCCCCTTTGGGCGGATAGATATAATTTCCGCGAGCGACATATTCTTTAAGAACGTCGTTTTGAACCGTACCTCGGAGATCCTTAATTTTTGCACCCTGCTCTTTGGCTACAGCAACATAGAAACCCAATAGTATCGAAGCAGTGGCATTGATCGTCATCGAGGTGGATACTTTTGAGAGATCAATTCCACTAAAAAGAACTTTCATGTCCTCGATATTTGAAATAGAAACTCCAACCTTACCGACCTCACCCTTTGCTCTAGGATGATCGGGGTCATAACCCAGCTGTGTGGGTAGATCAAACGCGACTGACAGCCCAGTTGTCCCTTGAGCCAATAAATACTGATAGCGCTGATTAGATTCTGCGGCGGTTCCAAAGCCCGCATATTGTCTCATGGTCCAGAGGCGTCCCCGGTACATGTCCTTTTGTACTCCGCGGGCGAAAGGATATAACCCCGGTTCTCCCAATTTCGATTTGGCTTTTTTTTGAGACTTCAGTTCGTCTGGAGCATTTTCTGGCCAATAGACTTCGCGAATTTTGATTCCTGAGCGCGTCTTCATTTCCGAATCTCTTTTAACTTTTTTCATTTTATACCGCATCTAAGTTTAAAAGCTCAGCCCCTGTGTCCACTGCCTGCCCTACAGTGACCGCAATTTTCGAAACTAACCCACCCTCCGGCGCCTTAATTTCGTTTTCCATTTTCATGGCCTCCATCACTAAGAGAGACTGACCCTTAGTAACTCGTGCTCCGGGAGTGGCTAATATTCGTATAATTTTTCCAGGCATTTGCGCCTTGATTCGATAACCCTTTTTCTTGCCGCTCCCCGCTTGCGTGATCGAAGACTCACCAGCCCGGTAAAAAGCGACACCACTCCACTGACATGAACCTGAGCGTTGACTGACTCGAAAAAGAACCTTGCCGTCGTCTTGCATTTCTCCATAAATATCAAAACCAAAAGTCCCATATGGAAGCTCAATCCAAATACCTTCGGAATCTTTACGCCAACTGACTTCGATCGATACACCGTTTTGTGTCACTACGTACGCGCGCCCTCGGTCTCCACGAGGGACAGACTTCCACGTCAAGTGATGCGCTCCGACTATGCCCGCGACTTCATTCATCCACGGAGCCCCTCTCTTCTTGAAACCTGAGCCCAATCGGAGGTTCCCTGCTTTCCACCTAGTCCATTTATATTCGACTGAGTAAGAAGCTGCATCAGAGACAATGCAATCGCGGCTTCAAGAGTGGGTTGATCGGAATCTGGAGTCGTTAAATCCGGATTTTTCACAATGAGATCAGTGGCCGTATCTCCAGAAGTCACAGCGGAGTTGCGAACGAGCCTCCTTAAAAAAGAAAGATTTGTTTTAAGCGACCCTTTTTTATTTCCGTCCATCGTCTTCGGTGGCTCAACTCGAGTTTCATCCAAAGCGACTCGTATTCTCCCTAACGCTTCACTGCGATTATTTCCCCAGACTGAAATTTTTGAAATCATCGGGTCGTAATAAAGACTGACTTCGCCTTCTTCTATAAATGCCGAATCAAAACGAACAAAAGGTCCGGAAGGCATTTCAATTTTACTCAAAGGCCCAGGGGCCGGTAGAAAAGACTGCGGATCTTCTGCGTAGAGTCTTACTTCAATTGCGGAACCTCTCCGCGCAGGTGTCGCAGGAAGCTTAAACTCTCCGCAGGCAAGCTGGAGTTGCCAGGCTACTAAATCCACTCCAGTGACCCACTCAGTGACCGGATGTTCAACTTGAAGTCGAGTGTTCATTTCAAGAAAATAGAAGTCACCGCTTTCATCTACGATAAACTCAAGCGTCCCAGCTCCACGGTACTTTGTTTGTTCGACGATCTTAATCGCTGCAGCAAACATTGCTTCGCGGGTTTTTGGAAACCGATCTAAGAGAGGGGAGGGAGATTCCTCCCATACTTTTTGATGTCGACGCTGAATCGAGCATTCCCGCTCGCCGAGATGGACTCCTCGCCCCTGACCGTCCCCAAAAACCTGAATTTCAACATGGTGGGGTTCTAAAATAAGCTTTTCAACATACATGGACCCGTCGCCAAACGCTCCCAGAGCCTCGCGCGAAGCACCCTCAAAAGCTATTGCAATTTCAACGTCCGAATCCACGCGACGCATTCCTTTGCCGCCGCCCCCGGCTGCCGCCTTGAGTAAAATAGGATAGCCAATTTGCTTTGCGGTCTTTTTGGCTTCAGCTCCATCCCTCACCACTCCTGGACTCCCGGGTACCCCGGGCACCTTGAGCGCACTCACCGTTGCTCGAGCCTGAATCTTGTCTCCCATGAGTTTCATGCTCTCGGCTGTTGGCCCGACAAATATTAATCCTGCCTTCTCACATGCCTCGACAAAATGAGGACGCTCACTTAAAAACCCATATCCAGGGTGAACAAATTTTGCGCCAGTTTCCCTCGCGGCCCTGAGGATTTTGTCCACGTCGAGATAGCTCTCTTTGGGCGCAGATCCTCCGATCCATACCGCGCGATCACAAGCTCGCACGTGTTCTGAAAAGCGATCCGCATCCGAATAAACCGCAACAGTAGGAAAACCCAAAACCTTGCAAGTTCGTGCAATGCGAATCGCAATCTCGCCTCGATTTGCAATCAGTACCGGAGATCTTTTTAATTCATTCATAGCGGAATATTGCCATGCTTACGAGACGGTGCTTTTTCCCTCTTGCCCTCTAAAGTTCTCAAGCTCCGAATCAAAATCCGGCGCGTTTCCTCAGGGACGATGACCTCGTCTACATAACCCAACTCAGCGGCTTTATACGGATTTGCAAAAGTCTTGCGATACTGCTCAGTAAGGCGTGTCCGCTCGACTTCTCCCTTGCCGGCCTTTTCCGCAGCAGCAATCTCTTTTCGATACAGAATATTAATCGCGCCCTCGGGGCCCATGACCGCAATTTCCGCTGTAGGATATGCGAAATTGTAATCAGCCCGAATGTGTTTAGAAGACATCACGTCGTATGCGCCTCCGTAGGCCTTGCGCGTAATCACGGCAATCTTCGCAACCGTGGCTTCGCTGTAAGCGTAAAGTAACTTTGCGCCGTGTTTGATGATTCCCCCGTGCTCCTGTGCCGTCCCGGGCAGAAACCCTGGAACATCGACAAAGGTAATCAGTGGAATATTAAAACTGTCACAAAAACGAACAAATCTGGCGCCTTTTAGAGAGGCCGCAATATCGAGACATCCGGCAAGATGAGCCGGCTGATTACCAATGATACCGACCGTCTTACCTTCTAGGCGCGCAAAACCGACTACTATATTTGGTGCATAGTTCTTGTGAACTTCGAAAAAATGAGCATCATCGACTACGTCTGCGATGAGAAGTCGCATGTCGTAGGGCTTATTTGGACTTTCCGGCAGTATTTTAGAGATCTCTATGCAAGGCCGGTCCGGGGAGTCGGATGTGACTAAACGTGAAGTTCCGTCTAAGTTATTAGAGGGAAGAAATTCCATGAGTTTTCTTACCGCTTGGAGGCACGCTTTTTCATTTGGAAATACAAAATGAGAGACACCACTTTTTTCTGAATGCGTCTCAGCTCCACCCAAGGCTTCTTTAGTGACATCCTCGTGAGTTACAGTCTTGATGACTTCGGGACCCGTCACGAACATGTAGGAGGTATCCTCAACCATAAAAATAAAATCAGTAATGGCTGGACTATATACAGCGCCACCTGCGCAAGGACCTAGGATCACGCTAATTTGAGGAATCACTCCGCTCGCTTGAACATTACGAGATCGGAAGAGCGTCGTGAAGGTAAATAGAGTAGATCTCCGTTGAAGCCGTATCAATAAAAAAAAA
>CAYJBA010000048.1:0-839 GCA_964367865.1 uncultured Bacteriovoracaceae bacterium
GACTGGAGTTCAGACGTGTGCTCTTCCGATCTCGGGAAATTCCGCGCCTACTGATTTTACTGCTGTCATTGATTGATTTTGCCTTTCTTACATCCGGTGTTCATTAACGCTATGCATTAAATATTGAACACTCAGTGTCGGGAATTTCCCGTCCGAAAGATATATGAATGATGTCAGGCTTTGTCAAAGGGTTAATTGGGGGTTCCTTCAGGCCTGCCCCAATCTCCTCTTTAGTGTCCGATCGTAAATTTCAAGCATCTTGAGTAACCGCACTCTTCGCTCATAATGTTCCATGACATGGATTCGCGCCCTAATTCCCATTTCTTTGCGCTCCTCGGGTCGCTCCAAGAGATTGCTGAGCTGCCTTTGTAGATCAAACGGATCTTCGGGCCGAACAGTAAGCCCATACCGCTGATCACCCACAATTTCATCCGCACTACCACCCTGTGAAATGACTATTGCTGTTTCCATCGCCATTGCTTCTATCGCGACAAGTCCAAAAGCCTCTTGGCGAGAGGGCATGACTAAAATATCAAAGGCCTGCATGACTTCTGGTACGTCATTACTAAAGCCAGCAAATACGAAATGATCTTCGATTCTAAACTGCCTGACGAGTACCTTTAAATATTCTAGGTAGCCACTTTCTGCGCCGAGTGTTTCTTCGCCTACCAAAACAAATTTAAGTTTTCGGTTGGGATCTACTTTAAGTAATCCAGCCGCAGCTTTAATAAAAACCTCTTGTCCCTTGTCGGGATGAATAGTACCCACTAATCCGATCACCGTGGTCGCTGGATCAACACCCGATTTCGCTCGCTGCAACTCAGGCTTTACGCGAGAAG
>CAYJBA010000048.1:849-11333 GCA_964367865.1 uncultured Bacteriovoracaceae bacterium
CCGATCTCCACTTTGACCACTTTTTCATTGAGCGGATGTGTCTCTAAAATATTGCGCTTAATCGCCTGGCTGACGACCACTAGATAATCCAAGCGACTGTAGATCGCACGATGAAAGTAGTTTTTCTTATTATGATTATTCATGATGTGCCGAGTGGCGATGATCGCGACCTCGGGCTTGCGCCAAAACCACGGAGTAATAGATCCCAAAAGCGAAGTCTGATGCGTGTGAATTATATTTACCCCGTCATTGACCAGCCGAAGTAGTTCGGATCTAAGTTTGAAATCAAAATAATTTCTAGGCCTAAAGGACAATGGAATTACGTTGAGTTCTTTTTTCTTTGCGAGATACCCATGAACTGGGGTTCCTTCGAGACTTAGAAACCGCACTTTTAACCCAAGTGCCGCCAATTCGATCGCGTCGGTTGCGGCCACGCGCTCTAACCCTCCCCAAGAATGCGAAAGACAAACAAACAAGATATCGGCGACTTCTCGAAGTTGGCCGACTTGCAGATCGATTTCGATTCCAATGTCTTTACCGCGTGACATAGGACACCATTTCCTTAAAAACTATTTCGGGCTGTATTCCCTCTAAGCATTCTAACTTACGTCCGTCCTCTCTCAAACAAACATTGCGCTCACACGGCCAACAATCAATCGGATTAAATATGATTTTAACCTTTCCGGGACCAAGAGGCTGAGTTCTATTTGGATCTCCCGCCCCCCAAATCACGTAGACGGAACTCCCGCAAAGCGAAGCAACGTGAGCTAGACCGGAGTCATTGCTAACCGTAAACGCAGAACTTTGAAAAACTTTCGCGTAGCTCGTGACGGGGCCTCGTCCCGCGTAATCTATAAGCACACCGTTTGAAGTTTGCTCTAAGTGAGATGCGATCGGGGCTTCGGTTGGGCCTCCTACTACCAGTCCCTTTTTTCCAGTTTTTTCAAAAATCATTTGAGCCAGAGTTGAAAACGAAGATTCAAACCACCGACGAGACTCCGCAACTGAACCCGGAGCTAAAACCCAGTATGGGAAATCCGGGGGAACTTGCTTTTCAGAGTGGGGCCAGGCCCGATCGACTTCGAAACGAGGAATCACACCCGGAACGCCGTTGTCCAAGTCATTTTCTGGAGTGAATCCATAAAATTCTCTGATATTGGTATGTGTAACTTCTGATTTAGGTAAATTACAAACGTAGGCTTGGCTTCTATGGACTCCATGTCCCCGATCCCAGGACTCCTTATCCGTTAATAAAAATCCACGATTGTCAGTTGCGTAACCTCTCCTTTGCTTTGCACCGGCCCGAAACTGAATCCACCCCGAGGAAAATGAATTTGGAAGACATATGGCCAGATCAAAAGGGCCACTTTTTTTAAGAAGTCTGGCACCTGCTTCTAAAGCTTCTACTTTTGCCCAAACCCCTGAAACAACTGCCCGAGGAAGCACAACCACTTCATCAACCAGATTTCGAAACTGAACATCTTCAACCCACGAAACACACGCGCATATAATTTTACTTTTTGGATAAGCCCGACGTAGAAAGTGAAAAAAAGGATAGGCCATGATCTGATCGCCGATCCAGTTCGGTGCGCGAACCAGAATAGTGTCAGGACTAAAAAAGTTCATGTCTTAAGGTCTCAAGCTCGGAAGTGGGGTCGCCGAAGGCATCGCGGACTGCTCTGGAACGGGCGAACTCGCCATAGCCGCAGCGGTATTACCGGCCTGAATACTTGATAGTTTGGCGATGACAGTGCCGATTTTCACTTTTGCTTCGAGCCTCAACACATAGCGATTGGAATCGTCGGTCAACCACAAGAAGCTATCACCTTGTTTTTTTAAAATTCCCTGATAACGCGTTTCAGGTTTAAGAACGACTGCCTGAATGGGACCGTTTGGCGAATCTACCGTCTCTCGTCTTAAGACGGTGACCACCGCCTCCCAGGCTTTTCCTTCTGAAACCACCGGAAAAGTAATTACGGCGCCCGTAGGAAGTGGAATCGTCCTTAAATAGAGTAACGCCGAAAGGCTATCTTGAGAAAAAGGCTGAATTGGTGCAAACTCTTTGGTTTCAGAGTATCCGCGCTCTTTATGATTCCACCGACTCCAATAAAAGGTCTGCTTTTTTTCCGAGTCAAATAGTTCGACCGAGTCGCGCGCTTGCTTAGATTCATCGAGTAAAATATGAAAGCGATGCGAAAATAGCCCTTCGTAATCCAAAAAAGTTTCGACGACATCATTGAGGCGATAAAACACGCTGAAAAGATTAGAGCTGATCGCAGTACCGCGAATATGGTATACGCGCCGATCAGCGATCAATTTATAGGGCAAAACTTCCATCGTAAAATCACCGGCGCTTACTCCAAAGTATGTAATATTAAATACGTGCTTTTCTCCAATCTGAAGGGGATCCACCTCCGGACGACGATTGGGAATGACATACGGCTCGGCCGGCCCCTTTTTTCTCTTTTTCTTTTTTGAAACAACTGACGTACTGACTAAAGCTGCTCCTGTGAGAGGCGCGTCTTTGATTTCAAATTTCTCTTTCATTTCGTCGGTTAGCTCTTTGGGAAGGGGTTGTGCCTTATCGGGTTTAACTAAAAACCCACCAGCGCAACCGCTCCAGCATGCAACAAAAAGCATGAAAAAAGCTGTCGATTGAATCCGGCCCGATTTCAGAAGCATCGCCACAGTTTATGAGATTGAGGCGTGAAAGTCGAGCGTCCCGGTTAAGCGCGAACGCGTCCTTCGGACCATTCTTCCGGGCTGATCGGCGAGAGATTTCCCTTAAACCTACGATGGCTCCAAAGCCACTGGTTAGGGCAGGCGCGCACGTGTTGCTCGATCTTTTTGACGTACATTGCGGTATTTTCTGCAAGCTCTCGCGTCAAATTTTCGTTGGGCACCCACTCCAGGGGGGGTTCGATTTCTCCAACCCAAGCTCCGCTCTCGTCTCGATAAATCAAAACAGGAAGGACAGGAGCCCCCGTCCTTTTGGCAAGCGCCGCAAGAGCGGTCGTAGTTCCGGCCGGGTAATCAAAAAAAGGAACCCGTACCCCAACTGGTGGCCCCGCATACTGATCTAAAACAATCCCAACTGCGTTTCCCTGCTTGATTTGTAGAATAATGTCTCTCATGGTTTTGGGTTCGTAAGTGCCTTTTACGCCGTAAGACAAGCGGGCGTTCTCTAAAAGTCGATGAAACCAACTCGGTTTTACTTTTTTGGTCACAAGTAAAAGATCCATTCCAAAATAACAAGTGCCGATCGCTGACATAACCTCCCAATTTCCAACGTGACTCGAGAGAAGTAAAACGCCTTTTCCGAGTTTTTTCGCCGCTGTCCAGTTTTCAACGCCTTTAACTTGGCAAAATTTGTCGACAAAACGCCGCATTGGACCAAAAACAAGAAAAATTTCTAAGATCACCTGGGCTAAGTGATCGTAAAACTGGCGAAACAATTTTGCGCGAAGTTCGACTGTCTTTAAGTCCTCACCTGGAAACGCAATTTTCAAATTGCCACGAATCACATCTGCTCGATGTCCCGCACAATAGAATAGAAAACCGATCGCTCGCGCGAGGTTACGTCGGAAAAAATGGGGTAACAGATAATATCCCCAACCTACTCCCGCTAAAACAGATTTTAAGACGATAAAAATTACAGTTTCCATAACATCCGATCCCAGTATTCTTTACCCTGGGCAAAAACAATTTGGGGTTCAAGAACAATGACGTCAGAAGGGTTGACCTGAAGCTGCTTCCACTTGACCCAATCTTTACCAGTCGTAGCCACGCGACATCCATCTTCTTTAGCGTCAGCGATGATTTGATTAACCTCGTCCGCTTCGTACCGGGCATGGTCCGGAAAAAATATGTGCTCTTTGATTTCATATCCTGCTTCGGTAGCCGTCTTTTTTACAAACGCCGCATCTCCCACGCCAGTCACTAACCAGCAATCGCCGCTGCCCTTTAAAAGGCGATACTCAGTCCGAATCCAAGCTTTTCCGTGGGGAAAAGGAGGAAAATCCCCCTTAGTCCAAACTACGAGATCGGCCCTCTTGGCGGCACACCTAAAATCTCTAAACAAAACATTCCAAGGACGGTGCGAGGTCATCGCCAAAACTTCGATATCTTTTTTAATTTTCCAATGTTGAAAACCGTCATCCAATATCACCAAATCAAAATCTTTTTTGCTGCGAGACTGAGCCTTTTGAAATTGAATCATTCGATCCGCGCCCACTGCGATCCAGGCCTTGGGCACCATCTCGTGTAAAAGCGCCGCTTCGTCTCCTACGAGATTAGCGCCAGGTTCGTGCTCGTCACCAGCAGCTCGGGGTTCAATGACGCCGCCATTGATCTCCCACTCCCCCCCATACCCTCGACATAAAATACAGACATGAAAGCCGCGCGCAATGGCTTCGCGAGCCAAAACTGAAACAAGAGGAGTTTTACCCGCGCCACCGGCTTGTATGTTTCCGACACTGATCACACGACAAGGAAACGGAGCCGCCTTCAGCACGCCTATTTTGGACAAGAAATGCGCAAGTGCCGAAAGACAGGACCACACAAAGGATGCAGATAAAATTGGAAAAGAAAAAATAGAAATATCCGACCGCTGTCTCATAGGGAGTTTGCGCTCCGTGCGGTTTCGATAACCTGCTCCGCGGCCAATCGGCTTGGGCTCTCGGTAAAATGCATCATTTGTTTACGCAGCTGAGAAAACCCCTCTGAAAGTCTCGATCTTGCCGCAGAGTCCGTCAACAATGTTATCCACTCGTCACAAAGGCTATGTTCAGATACCTGTTCGCATAAAATTTCATTCACCATATAAGGTTTCACCGACCCAGCGACTAGGTTCACCAAGCCCACGGGCCCGCGGTACCGAATCAAGTAACGAAAAATCAACGTCGTAACCCAGTTCGGCCTAAACACCACTGAATGCGGACATCCGAGCAGCCCCGCCTCGAGAGTTGAGGTTCCGGACTTAATTAAACCTGCGTCGGCAGCGACCATACACTCGGGTGCGCTACCCTGAAAAACTCGTATGTCTAAAATAAATTTCTCAGTCTCCCCAAGTCGAGCGGTTTGGCCACTGGCTCGATTCAGCCAGCTCTGTACTCGCTCTCGTAAAACAACGAGATCAGCCGTAACTGAAAAAGGAACTAAAACACAAAGTCTTTCTTTCGCGCCGAGAACGCCCGAACTACGCAATTTCGCGGCCGCTCGAACGGCAGAACTGAGCATGACATCGAGATGCTGCTTAAGCTCCGCCGGTCGGCTGCCTGGCATAATCACCACGGTCTTAGCCGATTTGTCCAATCCAAGCTTCAAGCGCGCTTCTGCACGGGTCATTTTCATCGGAAGCTCATCGATTAAAGGATTTCCGACATAGGTAATCGATATGTTTTCATTTTCGTAAAAGGGTACTTCGAACGGAAAAATACAGATCAGTTTCGCAAAATATTTTTTTAACTTTGCGATTCGGCCCTTTCTCCAGACCCAAACCTTGGGAGGTATATAATAAATAACCGGAATTCCGAGGCGCTTAAGTCTTTTAGCAAGGAGAATATGAAATTCTGGATAATCGATGACTACAGCTACGTCCGGCCGATCGCGCACAGCAGCGCTTTCTATTAGATTCAGGGCGCGAAAAATCCTGGGAAGCCGAGCTAGGACTTCGATAAATCCCATCGAAAGAAGTTCGCGTGCATCTACGATGCCGCGTAAACCGGCAGCTCTGAGCTTGGGTCCGCCGATTCCATAGGCGTCGATTGAGTTTTGAGGAGAAGAAAATCGCAAAGCTTTGAGCAACTCTGCGCCATGAGCATCCGAAGAGGCTTCAGCAGCTGAGATCAGTATTTTCATGAACCCTTCTTTGAATCAGCGCGCCACTCCCGTTTCGCTTTGTCGAATAAACGAAACAAAATGCTGAATCTCCGGAAATTCTCCGTATTGAGATTCAATTTCAATCAAACATTGTTCTTTTTGAACATCATGACGATTCCAGAGCTTAATTACTTCGTTAATCTTTTGAATTTTTTCAGCGGTATAACCTCTACGCCGTAATCCTACGATGTTGGTTCCTTTAACTACAGTGGGCCGAGTTCCTATCGCGATACAATAGGGTGGCACATCTCGCTCGAGTCCGGACTGGCCGCCGATATAACTATGTGCTCCGACCCGCACAAACTGCGAGACGCCAACCATCCCGGCCAAGGTAACGTAATCTTCTAAAATCACATGACCAGCCAGTCCGCCATAATTGGCAATGATACAGTGGCTTCCGACAATACAATCGTGGCCTAAGTGAGTATAGGCCATGAGGAGATTATGATCCCCAATTTGGGTCTTACCCCCTCCTTGCACCGTTCCCATATTAATCGTGACTGACTCGCGGATCGTGTTGCCATTGCCAATAATAACTCGAGTCGGTTCGCCTTTGTATTTGAGGTCCTGGGGCACCCCTCCCACTACTGAAAACGGAAAAATCACATTGTCTTCGCCGATTTCAGTCCAACCCTCAACTACGACGTGACTCATGAGTTTTGTATTTTTTCGGATCACCGCATGGGGGCCAACAATACACCAAGGGCCGATTTCGACTCCTTCTGTAATTTTTGCTTCAGGATGCACGAGCGCGGTCGAATGTATTTTCTTACTCTCAGAATTCATGAGTCAACTCCCTTACTTCCCCGCATGGGCTCAGCATTTGAAATCAAATTAGCAAGAATTTCGGCTTCGGCTACTCTTTGACCCTCTACGATCGCAACACAAGAAAAACCCCAAAGTCGACCACGGCATTTAGTCACAGTGGTTTCGAATCGTAGAGTGTCACCAGGAACGACGGGTTTTCGAAATCGAGCTGAATCCACTCCTACCAAAATACATTGAAAATCCTTAGCAAGCCGCTCGAAATTACTTCCAAAATACGGAAATACAGAAAAACTCGCCGCTTGTGCCATAGCTTCGATCAGAAGGACTCCGGGCATAATCGAAAAGGCGGGAAAATGACCCTGAAAAAAAGGTTCATTAAAGGTTACATTTTTCATGGCAACTACACGGGTACCCACTTTGTCCGCGCTAGCTTCAATAATCGAAAGATTACCAGTAGGGTGAATCTCTAACACACGATCGATCAACAAAAATGGATAGCGGTGCGGAAGAAACTTCTGAACCTGCTCAATACTGAGACGATACGGAGTTTCAGTTCCGCTCATTTTAAAGTCTCTCTTTCTTTTCTTTTTCCAGCCAAAAGCCGGCTGAGGAGCGCATGAGCTTTAAAGTGGTCTTTATATTCTCGCTGTGGATTTCCCACCGCTGTGCCACCCGGAGGTACATCCTTGGTCACCAATGCAAGTGCGCCCACACTGGCGCCTTTTCCGACATGCACGTGATTGGTAATCCCGGTGAGCCCGCCGATATAGGCAAATTCTCCAACACTAGAACTCCCGGCCAAACAAGTACCTCCGCAAATCACCGCACCACGTGCAACCTTTGAATTGTGACCCATGTGAACTAAATTATCGAGTTTAGCTTCGGACTCAATTAGCGTGTCACCCAAGGTACCGCGATCTACGCAGCTATTTGCGCCAATCTCAACGTCGTCTCCAATTACGACTCCGCCTAAATGATAAATTTTCTGATGACCCATCACGCCTTGCTCGGACTTGATTGGCGCATATCCAAAGCCGTCTGAACCAATTACCGAACCAGCATGAATTCGAAAACGTTTCCCGATCCGGGTCATTTCATAAATTGAAACATTTGGAAAAAGTACGCTGCGCTCGCCGATTACTACGCCCCGGCCGATATAACAACCTGGATAAACAATCGTGCCATCCCCAATCTTAGCGTGCTCCTCGACTACAACCTGGGCACCGATTTGAACTCCGCGGCCAAGTTCAGAAGACGGGTGGACATTGGCTGACCCATGAATATTTGTCTTGCTCGATAACGGGCCCTTTGGCACATGAGCAGCACTTGAACAGGTCGGCGCAAATTTTTCGCTGAGAACTGCCATCGCCCAATAGGGATCAGGACACGCGATCACAGCTGAGCTTTTAAGCAGGGGGATTCCCGAGGACTCAAGGGGTTTAACAAAAGCATCGCCTGTAATTAAGACTCCGGGCCTCGCTGTGATCAATTCGTTTTCATAGGCGCGATTAAAAAAAAATGCGAGGTCCGTTTTAATGGAGGAAGCAAGTGTCGAAACTTTTTCAACCCGAATACTTTCTGAGGCGTGACCCAAGGCGCTTTCGTTAAGCATTCTCCCTCGAGTAAACCCCAGAATGTCAGAAACTGAAAACCCCATGAATCACCGAACGCCGAGTCGCGGCGTACTTTTATTATTTATTATAGAGAGCGATAACTTCGGTCGTTAAATCATCTTTTTCCTGAGAAAATAGAACCATATTTTCATTTTTCTCTAAAACGATGGTGTAGCCTTTTTTCTTGGCCAGATCAGTGACCAAGTTTCTGATTTTTGTAATAATGGGCTTGGTCAAGTCTTGCTCTTTCATTTGAATTTCTTGTTGCGACCTGGCAGTCATTTCCTGAAATCCCATAAGTATTTTTTGAATTTCCTGCTGCTTCTTAGCGCGTGCCTCTTCGTTCATGACGAGAGACTGCTTTTGAAATTCTTCGTGCATTTTTTTGATTTTCGCTTCTTCGGCTTGGAGTGTTTTTTTCTTAGCGTTAAATTCTTTTTCGAGTTGTAACTTAGCGTTCTTACCAGCTTCTACTGTTTGAAGAGCCTTTTGCATATCTACTGTTCCAATTCGAGCATTCTCATCAACAGCCAATGCGCTTTTTGCTCCAAAAGACATTCCGCTGATAAATGCTAATACAAAAGCCAATCGGATCATTACATGCACTCTCATTTTGGATCTCCTTCGAATCGCACAGTTATTTTGATGCGGTGAATTAACCTACCTAATATTTAGGAAGAAGACCATATTTAGCGTCACGAATCAATTGTCAAATCATGTGCTGCGCTAAGTTCAGGTGCGGCTTAAATCAAAACGGCGGACCGATAAAGAATACAAATACGGGAGATGTTTCATAAGATTTACGAGCAAGCGGAAACCCCCACTCAAAACGAAGTGGGCCGATCGGAGAAAACCAGCGCAAACCTACCCCAGCATCCGTTCTCAGCGTTAATCCACCCGATGGAAACGGATCCCAAGCATTACCCACATCAAAAAAAGTAACCCATTTGAGACCAGCCTCGCGCACTAGCGGGTGTTCAAACTCAAAGAGTGAGAAAAACTGAAATACGCCACCCAATGACTGAATTTTATCAGGAAGAATTCTCAGAGGGCCCAGTTGATAAAAGTTATAGCCCTTCATATTGTTTGGGCCACCCAGATAATATTTTTCGGAAGGAGCAAGAGCACGGTCACCATAACCATAAACATGGCCGACTTCAGTGCTGTTTTTAAATACGAGATCTCCCCATATTTTCTTATAAAATCGATTATTTGCATTCAATTTAACGAATTTCTTATCGCCACCTAAGCCGGCGAATTCGACACTACCGCTTTGGTAGGAGCCATCCGAAGTTTCATATCTGTTGTTTCGCTTGTCTCGAATGACACTTGCAACGATGCTGGAGAGAATTCCGTGGTCGGCAGTAATTTCGGCTGGATCGATCGAAGAGTCTGGCTCGGTAATCTGCAGTCCTTCGTTCTTGTAAGTTAGGTATCCATTTACATATTCGCCTAGTGGATATCCGGCTCGAATATCAAAACCTAATTTACGTGTCGTATAACGAGCGGGGAGCGAAAAAATCTCGTCGTAAAGATCAAATCCGAGCGACCAGCGCGAATCAAATGCGTATGGATCTGTGAACCCTAGCCTAAAGCTCTGATTTTTAGCATCAGCTGCATACTGGGCCGACAGGCTAATTACTTGGCCTCGGCCAAAGAGATTGATTTCGGAAATCTGGGTCGTAAAAAAGAATTTTTGTACGCTTCCGTAGCCCGCGCCGAGCGTGATCGTTCCCGTCGACCGCTCTTTTACACTGATCTCGACGTTGAGGACATCTTGCTTGCCTTTAGGAGTAGTCGTATTAAAAAGCACCTCGCCGGGCGCGAAATACCCGAGACGCTCGACGTTCTCGCGCGAGATTCGGAGCTGCGTTCCGCTGTAGAGCTCCCCTTCATGAATCTTTAATTCGCGACGAATGACCTTATCGTAGGTTTTGGAGTTTCCCACCACGTTAATCTCGCCGAAATAGACGAGATTACCTTTTTCAAATTCATACGAAATATCAACGACTCTTGTATCGTCGTGCATATTCATTTTCGGAATGACATTTACGAACGCATAGCCCAAGTCTTGATATTTTTCGCTTAACTTTTGAATATCAGCATTTCGCTTAGAGATACTAAATAGCTGCGATCCAGTGAGAGTAAGATCCCCTTGCAATTCCTCTTTCGAAAAAAGCAGATCTCCACCAAAGTCCACCGATCCCATCGAATAAGGCGATC
>CAYJBA010000049.1:0-11302 GCA_964367865.1 uncultured Bacteriovoracaceae bacterium
GACGGATATTTGGCAAGCGCAGACTTTACGACGTTTAATAATAAGGAATCTGCACTTGCCGCAGGGACTTCCGCTCAATATTATCGCGGTGATAAATCCTGGCAGACTTTAGATAGCTTAGCGGTTTCAGAAAATACCAATCTGTACTTCACAAACGCTCGCTCAAGAGCCACGATCTCTGGCACTGCACCCGTCATCTACTCGAGCGCCACGGGCGCAATCTCCATGGCGCAATCTACCTCTGTCGCGGATGGGTTTCTTTCAAGTGCCGATTGGATTTCATTTAATAACAAACTCACCGCGACCCTGACTTCAGGAAACATCTTTGTAGGTAACGGGTCTAATGTCGCAACGAGTGTCGCCATGTCAGGCGATGCAACGATAACCAACGCAGGCGTCGTGACTGTGGGAAAAATCCAGAACAGGACTGTCGCAAATACCGCTCCTGCGGTCGGCGATATCATGAAGTGGAACAACGGACTTAGTCAGTGGGAACCCGGAGCGAATTCAGCAGCGAGCCAATGGACGACGACGGGTTCGGATATTTATTATAATACCGGCAAAGTCGGCATCGGAAGTTCATCCAACATGAACCAAGTACTTACTGTATCAGGAACTTTAAATAATGCTGGCAATGGCTATTTATTTAATACTGAACTGATTGATACGACAGCTGCTGCCCAAAATGTCGGCGGCGGGATCGGTTTTAGTGGAAATGCAGACATCGTTCGTACGTTTGCAGGTATTCAGGGTGGCCACGAAAGTGCGACTGCCGCAAACTATAATGGATTTTTAAGATTCTCGACGAGAACCAATGGATCTGTGACCATGGCAGAGCGTATGCGAATCGACTCGAGTGGAAACGTCGGTATAGGGACGACCACCCCCCTGCGAATTTTTGATGTTACCGGTTCATGGGCTTCGGACCCTTTAGTAAATATTACAAACAATAGCGATACAGGAATATCAGGTTTTCAAATGATAGGTTCGGATGCAGTTTGGAAGGGGTTTATAGGACATGCGAATTCCCTTCATGCCGCCTATCCAAATAAGATGGCAATCACTTCTAACACAGATGATATCGCCTTGATTACAGGTGACACTGGAGCCTTACCTGGAACTACACGATTCATCGTAAAAAATGCTGGCAACGTAGGGATTGGAACGACAGCGCCAAATGAGCAGCTAGAGATTACCAATAACTTTAGATTGCCCGCAACTACGTCTTCAACTACGGGAGTAATAGTAAAGAATGGAACGCGGTTTATTCATGATTATGGTCCCGGAGCTATCAAAAACGCCTTTGTTGGCTATGGAGCAGGAAATTTTACTTTAACTGGAGAAGGTAATGATGGTTTTGGCGTGGACACGCTAAAGGCTGTCACTAGCGGGGCTGACAATACTGCAGCGGGCGGACTGGCGCTTTCATCACTAACTACGGGATCAAATAATATTGGCTTGGGAAGAAGTTCATTAAGAAATAACTTAACTGGCTGGGAAAACGTAGCTATAGGATATCGGGCTGCCGAAGGAACTTTTTCAAACTCTAACATTAATAATAACATAGTTATCGGAACAAGAGCGGGTCTATTATTATCAACAGGAGGTAATTTTAACACTCTCGTCGGACACCAGGCAGGAGACAGCATCACTACAGGTGCGAACAATATAATAATTGGTAACAACCAAGATACAACATCTTCGACTCAATCAAATTTCCTTAATATTGGAGGCGCCATCTATGGCGATCTTAGTGCTGGCAACGTTGGTATCGGGACTGCCACACCCGCTGGTCTACTTCACGTATCAGGTACACCAACAGCTTCAGCCACTTCAGCTCAGCTTGAAGTTACGGCAGCTGGTGGATACTCTGGCGGTAACGCCCTTGGCACAATACTGGGAATAAAATCAGGAGCAGGCTACACCGGTGACTTGGTTAATATCGCCAGTAACACCGACAATCTTTTGAATGTCGGTTCAGGTGGCTCGGTTACAATGGGAATCAATGCACCAGGTGGTTCAACTTCAATCTTCAGATTTAGTATGGGGGGCGGCAACGTCGTTTTGTTAGAGGGTCAAGATTTGCAATTGGTCAACGATCGCGTGTCTGTTAATCCATCTTTGGTTAGTAATAGCTCTGGCACTATGGGTCTTCTCAATGTTTCCATTCCTGATAACACCTCGGGTACAGGTGGATTCGTCGGCTTAAGAATTAATAAGACTGGCGCAGGTACTGGATCTGGGGCAAAGGCACTCGTGGATGCGCAGATTGCTGGAGTTAGTAAATTCTTTGTTGATGCGAATTCTGGAAACGTCGGTATCGGCACCTCGTCGCCCGGCGCTAAACTTGAAATTAATGGCGCAAGCGGCACTACCCTTAAAATCGTAGATGGCAATCAAGCAAATGGTAAAGTTCTAACTTCGGATGCTGCAGGTCAAGCTTCGTGGCAGGCTGTTTCTGGCACTGGCACTGTAACCAATGTTTCGGGTACCGCGCCCATTTCTGTCGCGACGGGAACTACGACTCCCGTCGTCAGCATGACTCAAGCAAATACGACTACCGCTGGTTATCTCTCCAGCGCAGATTGGAACACCTTCAATAATAAGGAGGGCGCGCTTGCTGCAGGGACCACCGCTCAATATTATCGCGGTGATAAATCCTGGCAGACCCTAAATTCGACTGCGGTTCCTGAAGGCACCAACCTCTATTACACCGACACTCGTGCAAGGGCCGCAATCTCTGGCACAGCACCCGTGAGTTACTCCAGTGCAACGGGCGCGGTCTCGATGGCTAGTGCGACATCGGTTTCAGATGGATATTTAACGTCGGGAGATTGGACAATCTTTAATAATAAAGCGACCGGCACCCTCACATCAGGAAATATATTTGTCGGTAACGGTACTAACGCCGCAACTGGAGTTGCAATGTCAGGCGATGCAACGATCACAAACGCAGGCGTTGTCACCGTTGGAAAACTTCAAAACAGAACTGTCGCGAGCACTGCCCCGACCAATGGCCAGGGTTTGATCTGGAACAACGGCTTAACTCAGTGGGAGCCTGGCACGCCCGCAGGTACGGATGCCACAAAACTGCCGCTTGCCGGAGGCACGATGACCGGTGCGATCTTAATGCCGACAGGAAGTGCCGCCGCTCCGAGTTTGAGTTTCTCAGGTGACACGAATACAGGAATTTACTCAGGCGTGGCTGCCACGCTCAAACTTGCTACCGCTGGATCTGATCGAATGACTATTGATCCTTCAGGCAATGTTGGTATCGGGACTGCAAGCCCTTTTACCAAATTTCATGTTGCTAAAGACAGTCAAGTTTACAATTCTGGAATTAGCTACGGCATGTTAGTCGGAAATGCCACAACGTTTAATCAGTCACTCGGTTTTGGATATGATACGACACTGGATGCCGGTTTTATTCAATCGCAATACCTAGGCGTTGGCTCAAGACCCCTTTTGTTGAATGCTATTGGCGGCAATGTCGGTGTAGGAACTACAGCGCCCGTGGGAAAATTAGACGTCAGATCAAATGGAGTTAATGCAATTGTTTCAGGAGGAGCGGGAATTGGAAATTATGGAGCAGTGATTGCGGCGTCGTCGCGAGGCTCGGTTACCGCACCCTCAGCCACTCAAAGTGGTGACATTTTGGGTCTGATCGGAACATTAGGGTACGGAGCAACTGGCTTTCCTGCCACGTCTCGAGCCACGATGTATTCCAGAGCCGCTGAAACCTGGACAGACTCTGCGCAGGGTACTAATCTTTTCTTTGAGACTACGCCCACGGGTTCTACTACGCCCACGGATCGAATGACCATACTCGCCGGTGGCAACGTCGGGATTGGGACTACGAGTCCCACATTCCCGTTGGATGTGCGACAAAGCAGTGGCTCCTCAAACACCATTTATGCGGGCTACACCGGTACGGGAACGAGTGGCGCAACAATTTATGGAAATAATAGCGGTACGGGAGACGGTGTTAAGGGCTATGCCAACCAAGGTGGTAGTGGGATCTACGGTGAAAGCTTGCAAGGATATGGCGGATACTTTCAGTCGAATGGTAACGGTAGCACAGGCGTATATGCTGTCACTTTTTCATCCACAGGTGGCAATGGTGTTTATGCTAAATCGAGCGGAACTGGCGCTGCCATACAAGCGATGGCCGACGGCGCGGGTACCTCCAACTATGGTATTTTCTCCCAATCCGGTACCGCTGCCTCTGGATTCTTTCAGTCGTGGAATGCAACTAATACGGCACCCACGCTTGTCACCAAGCAGATTGGCGCAAGTACCGCTGATCTCTTACAGACTCAAAATTCATCGGGCACTGCGCTAGTTAAAATAACCAGCGCCGGAAACGTCGGTGTCGGAACTACTGCTCCCGCCACCAAGTTCCATGTAAAGGGGACTGCCTATTCTGAAATAGCAATTTTTGAAAGATCTGATGATCCTGGAAACGTCGTAGTAAACGGAGCGCGCATTTTAAGTACCAAGCTCACAAATATGGGTGATGGATTCGGCTCAGCGATCGCATTCGAAATCCAGGATGATGCTGGAGTCAAAAACGAAATTGGAGGAATCGGCGCCACTCGAGATGGAGCAGATAACTCTGGTGCGTTGATTTTTAGAACAAAGACAGCGGGAGTTGAAAACGAGAGAATGCGAATTAGTACTGCCGGAAATCTCGGGATTGGGACTGCATCTCCGGGCGCAAAACTCGATGTTGCGGGTACGGTAAAAATCGTCGATGGTACACAGGGTGCTGGAAAAGTTTTAACTTCTGATGCCGCTGGACTTGCAAGTTGGACAACGCCTTCAGGGTCAAGCAAGTGGACCGATAGTGGAACAGCGACTTATCTTACACAGACCACAGATGACCTTGGTATCGGCACGACGACACCGTCCGCTAATTTACATATAGCAGATGCTTCGGGTTCACGGCTAGTTTTAGAGCACACTGGTGGTACACGTCGAAGCACTGTTGAATTTCGAGGTAGCGGTGGTTCTGATCTATGGTTTATGGGTAACGATTATGCTTATGCAGGAGTTCAAGACTTTTTCATTGAAGATCGAATAGGAGCCGCCGTCAGATTCTTTATAAATTCGTCGGGAAACGTCGGTATTGGAGTCACGAACCCTGGAACCAAGCTGCAAGTTGCAGGAGTAATTTCTCCGTCAGCGGACAACACTTACACGCTCGGTGACGCCACCCATCGCTTCTCAGATGTTTACTCGATGAACGCTGCGAATAACACGTCTGACATCAGAGAAAAGAAAGAAATTCAAGAATCTGACTTGGGCTTGGATTTTATTACAAAATTAAGACCCGTTTCTTACTTATGGAAATCAGGAGTCGATGAAACCCAACACTACGGTTTGATTGCTCAAGAAACTGAGAAAGCTGTTGCTGATGCTAAGAACCAGGCCACTGACTCTCAAAAGCCTGTGATCGTCACCTACGACAAAAATAGTGACCGATACGGCATTAGGTATACCGAGCTGATCGCGCCCGTTATAAAAGCTATCCAGGAGCTTTACGCTAAGTTTATGGGTCATGACCGTGACATCGCTTCCGTAAATGCTAAGACTGACAAGCTTGAAGCTGAGAATGCACGGCTCAAAGTAAATGATGCAGCCAAAGACAAAGAAATTGCAGAACTCAAAGCCCGACTTGAAAAAATCGAGAAAGCCCTCAACTCAAAATAAAGAGGGTTTTCATCGCCCAGTAATAAACCCACCTGGCTTTGGGAAGTCGCGGGCTTTACCACCGTACAGTTTGACGGTAAACCTACTTAAACCGATATCGAGCGAGCGCCTTGTCTCCCTTGCGCTCAAGGGCTTTTTCGTCAACACCTAGTTTCAGATCTCTGCTCGCAGTCGGTGCAGACAGTTTTATATAGAATCCTTGGTAGTCCTTTCGTGAAAACCAATCTTTCTCAAAACGCTCACGTGCTGCACTCAACCGATCGCGTCCCGTCACCCGCTCGACGCGCATTGCTCCAAGAAGCTCTTGGGTTCCCTGCAAGATCGCTCTGAGCATAAACTCTACAAAAACCGTCGAGTCATCCGCTCGATCTGCCGCTTCTAGCGCTTTGTAATACCCCTCCTGACGATCGCGGATAACGGACTCCATCGGCACGTATTCAAAAATCGCGTGATACTTCAGAAGCATCAAATGTTGCCAGAGCCTACCCATGCGTCCGTTTCCATCCGAAAATGGATGAATCAGCTCAAACTGGTGGTGAAATACTGAGGAAGTAATTAGCGGACTCGTCTCTGAGGACCTCACCCATTTGAGAAGATCTTTAATCATTCCCTGAACGAACTTCGCTTTCGGCCCGAAGTGAGAAACATTAGACCCTTTCATAATGCCGACTGAGCCTGTCCGCCACTTTCCAGCGTCCGGAAGGATATCTTTCATGAGATAGCCATGAGCTTGAAGCATTGATTGCACCGTGTGGGGGTTAATTGAGCCTGCCTGCTCGTAGACCCGATTAGCATTCTGTGCCTCTAGGATGTCTTTTTTGGGCGCAGTCACTCTTTTTCCGTCTAACAGGGCCGTCACTTGTTCTAACGACAATGAATTTCCTTCGATTGCCAAGCTGCCTTGAATCGTCCGGATACGATTCAAGCGCCGCAACCTGGGCTGCGGTTTCGCGCCACTTAAACCCTCGTATTTACCTAACAATCGGGTGATATCACTGCAGAGATTTAGCAATATTTCATTAACTTTGAATTTCGGCCCACTCATCATTTGTAATATGATAGTATCATATGATACTATCATATTACAAAAAATCTATAGAAAGCTGGGCCTATGAAAAAAACCGTGATTCTAATAGGGTTGTTTGTTGTTCTCACCGTGCAGGCTCAGGCCCGCTCCGTAGATCTGGGAGCCGACCTTGTCCTAAATCCCTGTGAGATTCATCAGGGAGCCGCTTTTTGCGTGGTAGGTGACCCGGCTCCGCGAAAAATTACCGTTGAACTATCTAAGGCCTATGCGACCCCCACCCATCAGACTTGGGAAGGCAAATGGGAAGAGACGCGCGAAGCCCTGGGTGCAAAAATCCACACCGTCATTTTGATCAGCGAAACGGTTTCGTTATCTGAAGGACCTTCTCACTTTGAAATGGACGTTATTATCGAATTTCCAAAGTCTGAACGGGTCTATTCTGTGACGACTCAGTTTGAGGGGTTAATTCAAATGAACCCACTTGAACTTCGGTCCTATGTCGTTGAAAAGGGGACTGAAGGAGTTTATCCGATTTTTTACGTTTGGCCGATTAGGTAAGCTCTTACTGTCTCACCACTCGCGCACGTTTTTTCGACGCGATGTTTGAGTTCGAACCACCCGAATAACGGTACTTCATTTTAGCGATTCTGCTGGTTGGGCCCTTGAGCCTGTCGTCCTTAGATACAACTGATACAGCCGGAAGCTTTTCGCGAAACCTGGGTTCCATCTTGGAGAGTTGAGCAATATCAGCATCAAAGTCGATCGCTTTTTGCTTGCGAACGCGGATCTCAGAGAGGTTTTGATAAAGAGCAGTATCGTCCGTGATTTGACCGGGCTTTGGGACCGAACCCATCGCGAGCGAAATCATCGTCACACCAACACCAAATCCTGAAAGTAACCAAAATAACCTAATCACGTTAACTCCTTACACTGACCTTGCACAGGCCAAGCACTGACCACATTAGGCAGTATGCCTATAGGGCGTCCGCCATAGAGCAAGTGTGATGCCACATTGCGTCGAATTTAAAACATCCGTAACTCCTTGAAAATCCGGGGGACCCGACTAAGATGAGCCATTTAGACACCGCCCCAAACTGTTTAAGATTTAGGCACCCCAGGTAAAAAGTGCCCTAACTGGGCCGAAAAACGGCAGTTCCCGAAAGGAATCTCGATCTTGAAAACCTCCCGACCCATCATTCTGACTCGGGTCCAGCAGAACAATCTCAAGTCCGTTTCTGTGGAGTTTCCGTCCAAGAAAATTACAGTGGTTACCGGTATATCGGGCAGCGGTAAGAGCTCGCTGGTTTTCGATACGCTCTATGCCGAAGGTCAGCGCCGGTATGTCGAGAGTCTTTCGACCTACACTCGCCAGTTTTTAGAAAAAATGCCCAAACCGGATCTTGAGTCCATTGCAAATATTCCGCCCGCAATCGCGCTTGAGCAGAAAAATCACGTTGTAGGCGCGCGTAGCTCAGTTGGAACCCAAACTGAGATTGTCGATTACCTAAGACTTCTTTATGCGAAAATCGGAAAAACCCGCTGCATGGATTGCAGCTCTGAGGTTAAAAAATTAGACTCGCAAACCGTATTGGACTGGGCTTGTGATTGGCTCCCCTCTCGCAAGGCAATGATCGTCGCACCTGTTTTTCACGAAGGCGATGCTCCCCAAGCAAAAGCGCCCCCTCGTGGAAAAAAGAAATTTAAAAAAAAACCCTCCAATAAAAAAGGGGCACGTGCCACTGCAAGCTCACTTGCCGAACTTTTAAAAGAACAAGGATTTCAGAGAATTCTTTATAAGCCCTCGCGCGGAAAGACCCACGTTTTTGATCTCGAGGACGAATCCGATCTCAAAGAACTCAAGGCCATTAAATCAGGCTCAGATCTTTATCTCGTGATTGACCGCCTGCGAGTTCAAAGCAAACCGGATACCGACACTCGAGGCCGCCTTCGAGATTCCATCGACCAAGCCCTAGCAGTAGGCCACGGTCAAATGGCATTTTATGATATGGAATCTGAGGAATTTAAATCCTTTGATAATCGCTTTGCTTGTATTAAATGTGGCAAGGAACACCGTCAGCCCGAACCCCATTTTTTTTCGTTTAATAGTCCGATCGGCGCTTGTGCCCGGTGTAGCGGATTTGGTTTTACGCTCGATATTGACGAGTCTCTCGTCGTTCCAGAACCCGGCAAAACCCTCAAAAATGGTGCGATCGATCCATTTTCAAAACCGTCCTACTCCGAATGGCAAGATGATCTTTTTCGATTTGCTGAGCGCCAGGGAATTTCGATTGGCAAACGCTACTCAGAACTTACTCCCGCTCAACGAAAACTTCTTTGGAATGGCGATCCAGAAGACAAAACATTTCCCGGAATTTTAGCCTGCTTTGAGGAACTCAAACGCTGGAAGTACAAAATTTACGTCCGAGTGTTTATTCGCCGATATCAATCTCAAACTCTCTGTACCGTATGCAAGGGCGCGAGACTCAAAGTCGAAGCCCTCTCTGTTTTTATCGGCGACCATTCGATCGCTCAAGTCTTGGGCTCCAGCGTAATCGACGCATTGAAATGGATCAACACCCTCTCCCTCACACCGAACGAACGCAAAATCGCAGCCGAGGCCTTTTATCAAGTGGAACGCCGCCTAGCGTTTTTAGAAGAGGTAGGAGTAGGCTACCTCTCACTTTCTCGCATGACCAAAACTCTTTCGGGAGGTGAGTTTCAACGGATCAATCTTGCCACGCAATTGGGCAACGGATTATGCGGAACACTGTATGTGCTCGATGAGCCCTCCATCGGACTGCATGCATCTGACACCTCTCGCATGATCGGAGTTCTCAAACGACTGCGAGATCAAGGAAACACAGTCGTCGTCGTTGAACATGACCTCGAAGTCATGCGTGCCGCCGACTGGCTCATCGAACTCGGACCCGGAGCGGGGCGCCGAGGCGGCGAACTTATCGCGCAAGGAACGTCTGACGAAGTCGCTGAAGTTTCTGGGTCACTGACCGGAAAATATCTCCGAGGTGATTTTAAAATCGAGCGGGATCGTCCGGCACGCGCCCACCACCGCCGCTCGATCAAACTCACGGGTTGCCAAGAAAATAATCTTAAAAATATCACAGCTGAATTTCCTCTAGATCGTTTCGTGGTTGTAACTGGGGTTTCAGGCTCCGGTAAAAGCACGCTCGTACACAAAACTCTCTTTAACGCCCTATCGCGACTTTATTACCATTCGACGGATTCGTCCGGAACTTTCGACCGCATCTACGGAGCGGATCAAATCTCAGGCGTCGTATTGATGGATCAGTCCCCTATTGGAAAATCCTCCCGCTCAAACCCCGCAACCTACATCAAAGCCTGGGATGAGGTCCGTAGGCTTTATGCCAATCAAGTACTCTCACTCCGCCGTGGGTATACTCCCCAATATTTTTCGTTCAACGTCGATGGTGGCCGCTGTCCTGTCTGCAAGGGTGAGGGAGAAATTACGCTCGATATGCACTTTATGGCCGAAGTCAAACTCCCCTGTGAGGAGTGCGAAGGTCGGCGTTTTAAAAAAAATGTCTTGGATATCGCCTACCGTGGAAAAAATATTCACCAACTCCTTCACACGACCATCGACGACGCCTACGAGTTGTTCAGAGATCATTCGGTTCTCATCAGAAAGCTCGGCATCCTGCGTGACGTTGGCCTCGGCTATCTTCAGCTGGGGCAGTCCGCTACAACTCTATCGGGAGGCGAATCTCAACGACTCAAAATTGCCTCCACTCTTGATGATAGAACGGCAGAGAACCTCCTCTATATTTTTGACGAACCCACGACCGGACTGCACTTAGAGGACATCAAAAAACTTCTTCGTGTGGTCCAGGATTTAGTCGAAGCCAGGCACAGCGTGATCATGATTGAGCATCACTTAGATGTCATTGCTCAAGCAGACTGGGTCATTGATCTTGGCCCGGGCGGCGGCGTCGCGGGCGGAGTGATTATTTCAGCGGGACCACCCGATACGCTAGTGAACGATTCGCGTTCGGCTACGGGTGCAATGCTAAAAAAGCTCGGCTACCAGTTTTCTCCACGTCCGGATCGAGACTCTTGGTCATGATTAGGCCCGCTCAGAGTAGCGGCCCTAATCATGACCAAGAGTCTGATCCACCTGTGGTGCTAAAAAGATCACGTAATCGGATTTACCCTTTTCGACAGTCACGATTTTAGCGTGCGCTTCGCAAGCCATTCTCACTACCTGACCCTCGAGCCGTTCCCAAAATTTTGTCGAACCCTCAAGCGGATAGAACGGAAACTGCTTACGCTTTTGATTTGCAAGCCAGGGATGTTGATTGAGATCGACTTCAAGATACGCCTGTTTGCGAGCCGATCCCGTAACGGGTGGTCCAAAAACGATGCGACCTACCAAAAAGTACAGATCGCCATCCGAAAGTTCGGCCTTCTGGTTCATGGTATTAAATGGGCTTGGAATTTCTCCGCCGCCACCCCCACCAATGCCCGGACCTCCACAACCTTGGCAAGGCTTTCTCAACTGCCTTTCATTTGCATGAGTAGCAGCCGCTC
>CAYJBA010000050.1:0-10024 GCA_964367865.1 uncultured Bacteriovoracaceae bacterium
ATCATTGTTACCAGCGTTTCCAATCACTCCATAGTCAAAGATCTTAAAATAGGACGGAATGACTCGAAAATTTTTCGAAGGGTCATAAGCCAGAAAGTTCCAAGGTCCATAGAACGCTTTACTATCGTGCGCCTCAACACCCCAGCCACCAAATTTAACTAGCTTTGGAATCGGCCCACCCTGAGGCTGACTTGGATTTTTTGGATCAAGCTCATGGTAGCCTGAAACTTCGATTCCTCTTTCGGATTGAAAAATCTGCTTTCCACCCATAATAGCAATAAACCGATTTGCAGCTCCAAAAAACAATGCCGCAGCTAATCCACGGTCTCTCAGTCCGGAGGAGCTGACTAGATCCGCTGCCACACCTAAATCCGCTCGAATACCGGCTGCGGTTTCTTGTAAATACATGCGGTCGTATAAATCCGCTTCAAAGAGTCTACCCCGCTCAGACCACTCATCCCCCGCCTCGCCCTGAAATTTCGTCACGACAAGTGCGGGAATTGCTTTTAGTTCTAGATCCATTTGAACTAAGAATTCTTTTCTAAATTCGAGTGGAAAATTTTCGTTAAATTTTACGCGAATCAGTTCGCGTATTTCAGGATTAGCCAATGAACTCTCAAGATCTTTACGAGCAGCGCGGTAAACAACCTGTCTTGAATAACAATCCGAGGCCAGTCCCAGCGGACAAGTGAGTTTGACCCAGGCCTTGGTTAATATTCCCGGTTCTTCGGCTGTCGGATCCAGAGGACAGCTGAGCTTATTTCCCGCTAGTACCTTTTTTGCCAGACACTGACCCACCTGATTTCCTTGTTCGCGAAAAGAATCGGGAACTGTTTCATCGATCACAGCGTGCATGAAACCATCTAAAACTACTTCGACCGGCGTATGAACAACGAGGCGGTCGTATTCTTTTTTATAGCTTTCCGAATAAGCGGCCGCGAAAATATTATCGAACTGCGCTCCCACTAGAAATGGTCCAAATGGACTGTCCTTGATTGCAAGTTCAGTTTTGCGATTGTCAAACCGGTAGGCCCCTAACAAACGACGAGCAAAAAAATTGAACTCACTCCTCTGGCCTGACGAAGTCAGACTCTGAAATGCTGTATCCTCTAATATTAAGTTAAGTACGTCGCGCGCTTCTCTATGGGGAATCTTAAGCCGGTAAGGATCGGCGATCTCTACCCCCAAAACAGGAGCAGAACTCGCAAAAATAAAAATCGAAAACAGGAATCCAAGGAATGAAAGGCCGTTCATTTAATGTACCGCCTACAATAGGGTTATTTCCTTTAAAAGACTCGTCGCAGCAATAACATAGGTCTCCCCGCATTCCTAGTGTCTTACCCAATATCTCTGATAGCATATAGATTCGGAAAAATTTTCAAGGCGCGAATTGACACTGAACCGGAATTTTCAGACTTTCTATTTAATAAACGTTGATTACAGGGGAAAAATTACTCTGAATCGAGGAATAAAATTTGCTAAGGTAGGTTTCGACAATTAAAAGAAGTTTAGATAGAAGATCGAGTTGGGGGGCTAGAACTTTGGATTATCCTTTTAAAATTCTAATTGTCTTATTTTTAACTCTTTGCGTTACATCATCCACTTACGCTGAAGACGCGCGAGTTTTACCCAAAGGCCGCTCTAGAATGGCCTTAACCACTGCTCAAACTGGAGCTATTACACAAACCTTTAACGCAGATGGAAAACCAGAATCGATCACTGCTCCTTATAATCTGGAACTTAACTCCGAAAAACTGCGTGCCCTTCCGGGACTAGGGACACTCATTGATACACTGAATAATCTCCATTACCGTTACGACGTTACAAAAAGAAATAATGCAGAACATGGTGTGGGCGTGGGCGAAGACGCAACTGGAATTCCAATCGGAGAAGCAGTTTCTCGCGGACTTCTCAATGTAGAAGGACGGGCGAACCGACGCCAATTCAATGCTCAGTATCAATATGGAGTCACGGATCGGCTGAGCGTAGGATTTATGGTTCCTTATATACGGACATCAGTTTCTATCGACCATTCATTTGGCGGTGTCAATTCTGCGGTAGACATCCGCGATTTTCTAAACGCTACGTCTGGAAACGTAAACTCGGATATTCTAAAATATTTAAATCAAATTGCTTCGGCAAATAGCGACACCCTTCAAGGTCTCTTGACGCAAAGAGGTTACGCACGGGTCGAAAACTGGGACGGAAGTGGACTCGGGGATATTGTTGCAGGCGGACGGTTTAACTATCTTAATCATCAAACCTCAACAGGCGAGTGGCTCAGTTCATTTCAAGCAGGTGTTACTCTACCTACGGGAAAAATTCGCCCCCCCAGAGAAATTACCCAGCAGGATTTTGGTCAAGGCGCGTGGGACATAGGCCTTGCAAATATTTTGAACTATTCCCCTACGTCCCTACTCACCCTTTCTAACGGAATCCATTATACCTACCGTTTACCGAGTCATCGCATTATGCGACCCCGAGAAAATCCAACTGACGTAATTCCGGACGCCTCGTCAGAAGAAGACGTCGCAGTTAAACTCGGTGATAAGTTTTGGGCGACACTAGGCGCGAAGTTGTCTTTCACTCGAGCGATCAGTATAGAGGGAAGTTACGACTGGACCTGGAAAAAAGAGAACAGATATTCAGGCTCTAGACCCAAGGATTATAGTTATTTATCCGAACAAACCGACTCCTATCTGGAGACCATTCAAATTGGGGCCTCTTTCAGCACGATTCCAGCGTTCATGAAATTTGAGTTTCCGGTTCCCGCCGAAGTTTCCGTAAATGTTTTTGTGCCGACCCGCGGAAAAAACGCGATCATCGCTCCCTACGGCACCGCTGAGCTTGCGCTCTTCTTCTAAAAACGCTATCCAAATAGATATGAAGTCTTGGTTCAGAGGCTGGATTCAAGGAAAAACTCGTATCGCCTTAGCGTGGGCTTTTGCCTGCCTCATTTTGTTTTTCGCCCGCGACTATCCCAAATGGCACGGAATCATTCTTTGTTTCGCCGGTGCGGTCTTACGTTTTTGGGCGAGCGGATATTTGAGAAAGGACAGGCGACCTGCGGTCGGCGGTCCCTATGCCTTTGTAAGAAATCCTCTTTATCTTGGGACCTACCTCATGGCCGTGGGAGTGACTCTTTCAATTGAAAACAGATGGCTGCTCGCCGCAGTTTCTGTTTTCTTCGCGCTCATCTACCACTACATCATTTTAGACGAAGAAACGAAACTTCAGAAAATATTTGGCGGACCTTATTTGACCTACTGCTCGGCGGTACCGCGTTTTTTTCCACGACCCTGGCCGGCAGCGAAGCGCACCTTGCTTCAGATCAATCCTGAAAAGGAACATCTGCATTATTCAGTGGAAATCGCAATGAAAAACAAAGCCTACGAGTCATTTGTTTCGTTTGTGGGACTGGTTGGAATCGTGATGCTTGCAGCTTACACCTGGAAAAGTATCCTTCCCAAATTTTAAAATCCCGCACTGCCCTCCGGTAGAGGAACGATCACCGCCTTAGGAATTCGAGACTTTTTCCATTTTGAATGAGTTTAAACTGATTAAACTGACCATCAGAATCCGAAGCGAAAACCACAGAAGCATCCGCCTCTCGAATGACATAATCCAAGTCTGATCTTGCCCAAAGACGTATCGCGCCCTGTCCTTCGATCTCGATCGCAAATGCCCCGTTTTTCAGCAAAATATCCGCAGCCAACTTTGCTCCCTCGAAGTAAAAGTGACCAAGCATCTTTTTCTGTAGGACAGGATCCACCTGTAACCATTTTTCTACTTCGCAAGTTTTTTCAAAAATGGGAGCTAAAATACAATTAGCTGAATTGGCCGCATTAGAAAGCATAGTTGCAGCAACCTTTTTATTCTTATCAAATATCAAATTAGCGCGATAACCGCCGGTAGCCCCGCTATGGCTGACCATCGAATAGTTTCCGACGCGATCCATGTGCCAGGCCAAACCTACTCTTTGACCCGGCTGGTCCGTATCTGCGCGCGGTTCCTGCGCCAAAGCTACTGCCTGACCTAGATCTGAAAGTTCTTCATTCATATTAAAGCGCGCATATTTTAACAGGTCACTCATAGTCGCCTTAAGTACCCCTGCCCCATTCAGAACATTGAGATCCCAAAATGGAATGAGTTCAAAAAATGAATTGTAACCCTGGGCTCCGCGAATGAGATCCTTAGGCTCTAGCTGAACTTTTGTATCGGTTAGTCCCAGCGGTACAATCAGTTGCTCATGGATGTATTTCTCATAGGAAATTCGATTTAATTTTTCAGAAAGAAGATACCCTAATAAACCAAAACCAACGTTTGAATATTCGTACGGGTAAGGTCTCTTTTGGTTTTGTTTAAACGTCTTCAAAAAAATAAGAAATCGTTCCTGGTCATAATCCTTAAATGGATTAAGAGGATCCTCAGGTTCAAAATTGTTTGGCATCCTCGGAAGTCCAGAATGATGAGTTGCAAGACTTTCTAACGTGATCTCCCCCGCATCAGTATCAGCGAGTTCCGGCCAATACAATTTCACAGGATCAGTTAACTTGACTCGATTACGTAAAACTTCTAGAGCCAAAAGAGTCGCAGTATAAGTTTTAGTAATGGATCCGATTTCAAAAAAATGATCGACACTCGGTTGAATTCCCGAACCCAGTGAGGACTCCCCATAGCTCCATGTCAGGGTCTGCTCACCTGAGATCACTCCCACAGCCATTCCTACCTGGCTGCGATTCTGAAAATGACGAGCAGCGTTTTCATCGATCTTAAGCCGTATCGCATCAGACCAGGATGCGGCACTCGCAGCCGCACCTGTCACTTGAAATGCCAATACGCTCACAAAGAAAATGATCCCAATTCTATAACTAGAAGCCGTCATTTAAGACAGGCATATATCTTAAATGATGCGGCATATCAATTTAATTCGTTTGATATTTGGGCAACAAATTTTTCAAGTATCTGAGGCCTAGGACCGAATTATTTAGAATCTTCTGGCGCTGTGGCGATTGCAAATTTCTCAGCGCCGGCGAGTCGCGCCCAATCCATGATCTGAATCGCAGAGCCCAAAAACGCCTGGCGATCCCCTTCTAAAATCACGAGCCTCGAACTGGTCTGGCTAAATGCTTTTTTTAGATAATTTCCGAGCGTCACCGCATCGGGAGACGGAATCAGCACCTCGTTAATGCGAATTTCGCCCCTAGGCAAAAGTGTAATGATCACTCCTTCGGGTTGGGATTGAGCAGTGGCCTGACTCGCCTTGGGCAAACTGACGTCTACGCCCATTTGCGACATCACGGAGCTCGTGACCATAAACACGATGAGGAGAACCAAGAAGATATCAGTCAGCGGTGTAATATTAATCTCGGCTACAATGCTGGCTTCTTCGTCGTCTGGATAATTGGATTGCCCCTGAATCGCCATTTCTCACTCGGGGGTCTGAGAGGACCCTGGGTTCAGCATCTCGCCGAGTTCTTCCGTATGAATTTTTAATAAAAGAATGAGTCGGTTTGCGCGGGTCTGAAAAGCGTTGTAGGCCAAGACTGCGATCACCGCGACGATAATCCCCGCAGCAGTTGCAATGAGCGATTCCGAAATTGCGTTTGCTACCACGGCAAATCCTCCCGACCCAGTTTTGGCCATGTCATGAAACGCCTTTAAAATCCCGACGACCGTTCCAAATAATCCGATAAACGGCGACGCGCTCCCGATGGTGCCGAGCACCCAGAGATTTTGTCTGAAATTCAGATTTTGAACCTGACGTGAACGCTCAACGGCACTTGCCCAATGATCCCTGAGCCTAGAATCATTTGAGTAAATTCGATCCAGTGCTACTCGAAGCAAATGGGAGGTGGGAACCGCAGCTTCTCTCTGACAAAGATCCTTAAGTGCGCCGAGATCTTTACGTAAAAGTAAGTTTAAAGCTTCTGAATGAAACTCTTTAAGTTTCTTTACTAATTTGTTGTAACTTAAGAACCTTTCGATGATTACGCCCCATGTAATTAAGGAGCATAAAATCAGCGGAACCATCGTAAATCCACCTGAAAAGATAAGGCCCCAGATACTTTGATTAATGAACACTTGCCCTGACATAATGCTTGCAACCGTAGCCAGGCATTTTTAGGATGTCAACGTGATGCGAACACCTTTTTTACTTTCCGGGCTTTTTTTTAAAATGCGGGGGCTTTTGCTCCTGGCCCTGATGGGCCAACTGCTAATGACCAGCGGATGTACGCGGGGGGGATTAAATTCACCCCGCACCTACAAGCCGGGACAGTTTGTTTTTGCTTTTGACCTAACAGAGATCATTGAGTTATCGATTACCAAAAACGACCCTGAAACGGGAGACCGGTGGTCGGCCGAATTGGCGCATGTTCCTTCAAAAACTAAGTATGAAGATCCTACTTGGGAAATTCTCTCCCGGTCTCAGGAGGGCAAATTTTTGGACAACCAAGCCGATGCAAACTTGGTGAACCATCTTTTGGATACCTTAAAAACTTTGCAATTCTCAAGTCAAGCAACACTGGGCCCCCTCACTTCGTTTGGGTTAGACCCTCCAAGATTTGCGCTCCGCTGGAGAACACCCAATCACTCCTTTGAGCTTCGCATGGGCGACGCCGTCCAAGGTTCAGAGTCTGTGTTTTACGGACAGATTTCATCTGAGTCCGGTTTGATTCAAGCTACTCCCATAGTATTAAAGGGTTCAGCTCAAAAGCTTTTAGGATATATTTCTAATTTTTCAAAAATCAGGCGACTCACTTTGTCCATGCTGACATCGGATGATGTAGATGAATTTCTACTCAAGCGCCAAGGCAAGATTATGCTCTTTGCTCAGAGAGACGGCGACTTGTGGACGGATAAAAAACACAGAACGATCAGAAAGATCGAAGTTGGAAAGCTCCTCGATCAATTAACCCACATTCGAATCAAAGACTTTGTAGATGAATCAAATCTCGCGCGTGAAATAGGCGAAGCCATTCAAAAATCACCCGCTTTTGAAGCCGTCCTTACCCCCCGTAAAGGCGAAGCCAAGGTCATTCGACTATCTTGGTTTAAACCTAAACAATCTAAGGAGTCTAAACTTTGGATGACAGATTCCGGACGAAACTCAGCGGTATTTGAAGCTTATCCCGAGATCATTCATTTTTTTGAGGTCCCAGAAAAACAATGATACTCTTATCTGAACTATGACAACGCCAGCGACCACACCCACTTCGGGACTTCTCCCGGTATTTTGTAAAGCCCATCTGACGTTTACAATTGATGGGAAAAAATTAGAATTCGCTCAACAAAATACCTCCGTGTTTGGAGTGACAGGTCTCGCATGGGAGCCCCTAAGTTCAAGAGACCACTTTGGCAAGACAGTAGAATTGACCCTCACCGTTCCGTCGGACTCGACACCTGTTTCGTTTAAAACCCAGGCCGTAATTCTGCGCGAAGTAACAGGAATTGCGAAGTCCATGGGTTTAAGATTTAAAATGCAGGCAGAGGGGAAAAAGCAGTTAGAGGCTGTGATTGCGAAAGCTGGGTTTCATCCCACCTCCTATTTGAGAAAGCATCCGCGCATTCCCTCTACGTTAAATATTCAGACGTTTCCATTGCGAGTCGTGGGGATACCCGATTCGCTTCAAAAAACGTCAGAGGGACAACCCGTTTTTCCAATCGTTTTTGATGTTGGAAACATTTCACCCAGCGGGATTTTACTTTCTACGGAAAATCAGCTTGCACTTAGCATTCACCCTGGAGAACAAATGGACCTCGTCATTGAACCGCGCGGTTGGTTTCCGGTTCAAATAGCGACGCGAGGTCTCGTTTGCAGGACGATCGATGATATCAATGATTCAAATGGCAATTTGCTTCGCTACTTTGGGATTAAAATCATTAAGCTCGATGAGGTGAATAGAAACGCTTTTTTGGATCTTCTCAAAGACATTCTGGGTCAGATGAAGACCCATTCGGACGATATTAGGTAACTCTCTGTTATTAAAGGTCAATATTTGATAGATTCGGGTTGAACTCAGCCCTCCAAATTCCGATAAGGAAGGAGGAGATGGGTGTTTGAAACTTCGATCTATTCAAGGACTTTTAAGACCGAATCCATTGCTTTATATCGTGGCCCAATTAGGTCTCGCGATTGGCCTCGGAGCTTGCTCCGGAATCACTAATATTTCGTCCTCAAATACTTACGGCTCAAATATTCCCAAGGGTTGGCATGGCCCCTATGCGTCCGCTTACGGCGCACTCACAGGAACCACTCCCCTTCAGAGCGGCGGAAAAACTTATTACGACTTTAGATTAGCGCAAAGCTCAGGTCTCGGAGCCTTGGTCGGATCTTTTTTCGACGGAACTTTTTTTCGTTCAGTCGGGCGTACCTATAGTCCCTACTTATTGGGCGGAAATGGTTGGGTAGCGGCCGGACCTTCTTTTACGTTACTCGACGCAGGCGGAGCAAATTATCTAACCACAGCATTAGGCTGGCTCGGATCAGATCGATTTTTAGCCACGGCATCGACTGGCGCACTCACGGTAAGTAGCGCCATTTCAACGAGCGCGACATGGGGAGCGCTAACATCTGCAATTACCACCCAGCCAATATCGGTCATCTCCCCGTCCAACGGAAATCTCGCCGGAATCGGATTTGATCAAGCTGGAGAGGCCTATTTGGGCTCCGTCAGTGTGGGAGGCGCGGCGTATTTTCACCATTACACTCCCTTTACGGCGTGGGATGCCGGCGCAGGCGTTCGACTAGCGACCGGGGCAATTCAGATGGAGGTAGCTTCAGACGGCTACGATGCACTGGCAGTCTGGAGCGAAGTTCCTCCCATTGCAGCAGGGGGATCTCACACCTGCGTCGTATATGGCGACGGTACAGTTTGGTGTTGGGGAAAAAATGATCTGGGACAAATGGGAAACGGAACGACATCGGCCTCCCCTCAACTTACCCCCGTGCGAGCTAGCGTTCCGGCTTCGGTTATTTCGATATCCGCGGGCTTAAATCACACTTGTGCGCTCACCTCGCTTGGAGATGTTTATTGCTGGGGTGACAATACCTACGGACAGTTAGGCGACAATCAAATCTCAGGACTCAATTGCGCTACGGGGACCATTTACTGCAGTCCCGCTCCGGTTCTCGCACTGACTGCGACCACTGCCTCAAGACTCAGTGTCGGCGACAATCATAACTGCGCGCTTGTATTGGGTGGTGCGGTCAAATGCTGGGGAAGAAATAACTTAGGACAAGTCGGAGACAATCAAGTCTCTGGAATGGGATGCGTCGGTGGTACGGTTTTCTGTGCGCGAACCCCTGTCTCGGCCTCCCTGGGTGTTGGAATCACGGCGCGAAGCTTGGCGGCGGGATCCGATCATAGCTGTGCCGTGACCAACGCTTCGAATATGAAATGCTGGGGAACTAATGCCAACGGCGAAACAGGCGATGGAACCACAACCACTCCGCGGCTCACTGCGGTCGATTCAGTTTTAGGTGGAGCGCAGATCTTACAGGCCACAGGCGGCGGCAATCACACTTGCGCGGTGACGAGTACTAATTCTGCAATCTGCTGGGGAATGAACAATCAGGGCCAGGTGGGAAACGGAAACACGGTAACCCCACAACTTGCACCCGTCACCGTCAACTTAGCCGGCGCACTTTCAGTTCAGGTCGCAACTGGGCTCTCACACTCGTGTGCTCTCACGACGACCGGTGTCGTCAGATGCTGGGGGTTAAATTCCTCAGGTGAAACTGGAAACGGAAACACAACATCGCCTCAAATCACGTCGCCTTTCGCACTGACTATTTTTCCAGGCGGAACAACGATCGGCTCGATTTCATCCTACCGCAGTCATAGTTGCGCGGTAACCACGGCACCAGCCACGAGCGCCCCGAGCCTTTACTGCTGGGGTGCAAATTCGAGCGGCCAAATTGGCCTCGGTGTGACTGCTCCCGCGAGTGTATCTACTCCTGATTTACCTCTGAGTGTACTTTTAGGTAACGGGCTTCGCGCGGCTAGCCCGATGAGTTTGA
>CAYJBA010000050.1:10034-11252 GCA_964367865.1 uncultured Bacteriovoracaceae bacterium
TTGACACGTGATTATACCGAGACTTTAAGCAGAGGAGATACTAAATCTTTTTCAGTGGCCACGGACGGGGTAGGAACCGCAATTGCCGTTTTTGTACAAAAAAATCCAACCAATCCCAGTTGCATCACTAATCCGACAGTGACGAAAAAATGCGAGTACCGAGTTTATGCGACTGTGCGCGGACTCTCGGGGCAATGGGTTGGCCCCACTCAGCTTGATTCGGGTTTTTCGTTGAGTACAACGGCGCTTTACCAAGAATCAGGCGGAATCGAATACTTCACCCCTGGCATTACTTACATCGGAAACGGAGCGTTTCTTGCCGTTTTCGCAGTGACTGATAATGCCAGCTCTCCCGCCACAACCGGGATCTACTCAAGAAAATATACGGTAGGAGTGGGCTGGGATTCGAGTGTAACCACAATTGAGCAAGTGATTTTGACAGGAACGACTGAGCAGATTCGAATGGCAAATGACTTTAAACTGGCCAGCGACGGATTAGGACATGCCGCTCTGATTTCGCAATATGTTGTGCCAACCTCGACTCTCGTAGATCGTAATTCGCGAAGTTATGGTTATAAAATTTTTAGATATTCCAGTACAAATGGATGGATCTCAAGTTACTTGATCAGCGGTGACCAAACTTGTGACGTTACAAAACTGTCGTATTCGATTTGCGCAAATCTCAGGCCGCAGGTGTCGATATTTCCGGGTGGCGAATTTATTTTAGTTTATCCAGTACCCGACAATGCTACAGCGCCCACGTTTCTTAAACTCAATACGACGGGGTATGTTCCGTATTAGTCAGATGCCCGTCGCCTAATGCCGTTGCTTTTGCCTTCCTGCTAAGAAATAAACCCCCAACCAATGTCTTAACCCGATCACCAACATCACAAAGAGCGAGGCAATCATCATCAAAGTCACTCCGGTGTTCAAATAAGCCTGAAGAGGTTGCCCGCGCTCCGCGAGTGGCAAAAAGTTTTGAAAAATACTCAGCACTCCAGCGATGACCGTCGTCGTTGCGACAAAGCTCAGAGGGAAAAGGGTAATCCATGCATACCGCCCTCGCCCTGCCCGGACGATCAAAGTCGTTCCGATGACTAGTGCGATTGCAGCGAGCAGCTGATTTGCGATTCCGAAAAGTGGCCAGATCGTTGAGATGCTTCCGCTCCAGATAAAGGTCGCCCAGCTAAATACAACAGATCGGAAGAGCGTCGTGTT
>CAYJBA010000051.1:0-11221 GCA_964367865.1 uncultured Bacteriovoracaceae bacterium
CTTTGAGAATCCTATTGTTTTTGGATTTGCCCCTCTGTATAAGCTCATCTCGTATTTTAGGTATTTATGTCGAGTCAGGAAAGATTGCTGGGGCTGTTTTCACATGCGGCTCTGGGGAACTTCCTGGCCTAATTTCTAAATGTGAAAGGGTATTGAAATGGAACACAAGATTCGGATTAAACTCAAAGCTTTTGATCATCGCGTTCTCGATCAGTCCGTGTGGGAAATCGTGAACACCGCGAAGAGAACGGGCGCCACGGTACGCGGCCCCATTCCCCTTCCAACAGTGATCAATAAATATTGCGTTCTCCGAAGCCCTCATGTAGACAAGAAGTCCCGCGAGCAGTTCGAAATTCGAACTCACAAGCGGCTTTTGGATATCCTCGAGCCAACGCAGCAGACAGTCGATTCTCTCATGAAACTCGATTTGTCGGCCGGCGTGGACGTGGAAATCAAATCTTAAATCGGATCCCAACTCTGGTTTGAGAAGTGGCAGAAAATGCCACGAAGTGGACAAAGCGAAACTCTTCTTTGCATTTCGCGCAAGCGATTTCCCAAAGGGAAAGTCGACGAGTTCAGCGATCGCTCTCATGAAAGCATCCGGCGGCCTAGCAGTTTTAGGGCGGCTTCCCGGTGATGCTGTGAAAGCAGTTTCGTTAAAAATGGTTAGAGAGCGGACTACCAGTTAATCAGTTCCGCACTTTGGAGTTTTGATTATGGAAAACAAGCCTGAAACACAGGCGGTTCAAACCCCGTCTACGGCTCGTGAGCGCGTTGCGCTGACTCAAGGCCGTGGTGGAATTCTCGGCGTTAAAGCTGGGATGACCCAGGTTTTCAATGAAAACGGCGATTCATTTGCCGTGACCGTCATTGATCTGAAACCGGCTGTCATTACTCAAGTGAAGACCAAAGAAAAAAATGGTTATCAAGCGATTCAAGTGGGCTTTCTCGAAAAGCGCGCTAAGTCCGCTACTAAGCCTGAGCTCGGCCATGCGAAAGCATCTGGCGGCACGGGTTATTATCACTACCAAGAATTTCGTTTAGCTGAGGGAGAGACGCTCGATGGTTTAACCGTCGGTAAAGTTCTCGCCCCGGATTTTCTTAAAGCGGGTGATTTGGTGGATCTTACTTCCGTGAGCAAAGGAAAAGGCTACCAAGGTGGAATGAAGCGATTCCATATGGCCGGGGGCTTTAAAACCCACGGGGCTTCAGTCTGTCATAGATCTCTCGGATCTATCGGAAACCGCGCTGATCCTGGAAAATGTTTCAAGAACAAGAAAATGCCCGGACAAATGGGTCACGTGCAGGTCACGGTTCAAAACGTGAAAGTGATTCGTGTCGATGCTGAAAATCAGCTTTTGCTGGTCAATGGCAGCGTACCGGGACCGAGGAGCGGAATCGTTACGGTCCGCCGCCGGATCAAAAACGTTTAGTGAGGTTTGAGGAATTCCTATGCCGACTTTAGATGTCATTAATCAGGAAAAAATAAAAGTAGGGACGATTCAACTCAGCGACGACGTTTTCGGCGTTGATGTGAATGTCGCTCTTGTACATCAAGTTCTAAAAGCTCAACAAGCTGGACGCCGTCAGGGCACTGCTAAGACTAAGGTTAAGTCCGAAGTTCGCGGCGGTGGTCGCAAGCCGTTCAAGCAAAAGGGAACTGGAAATGCGCGACAGGGTTCTACCCGATCACCTCTTCATCCAGGTGGCGGTCAGAGTTTTGGTCCACAGCCACGTTCCTATGAACAAAATACTCCTAAAGAAATGATCCGCGGCGCTTTGCGCTCGGCTCTTTCTGATCGAGTTAAGTCCAGCCGCCTTCTCATCGTCGATGAATTTAAAATCGGTGCAGTGAAGACCAAGGACATGAGCAAGTTGCTGAAGACTAAACTTCAACTCGACAAAGTTCTCATTGTGGATGATGCCAATCGTAATCTTGAACTTTCCGCACGGAATATTCCGCACGTAAAGATATTGAGAACTGAAGGGCTCAATGTCTATGACATCATTCGCAATGAATGGGTCGTTCTGACCAAGCGCGCGGCGCAGGCAGTGGAAAAACGCCTCGGTGCGAAGGAGTAAGGGGTAAATTCATGCGATCCATATACGATGTAGTAAAAAGACCCATTATCAGCGAAAAAAGCACAGCTCTTGCCGAAGTGGGCAATCGCTATGCATTTGAGGTGGAAGCGAGCGCCAATAAACAGGAGATCCGTGACGCGGTTCAACGCCTGTTTAATGTAAAAGTTCGCGCAGTACACACGATGATCATGCATGGAAAAGTAAAACGTGTAGGTCGTTTCGAAACGAAGCGTCCAAATTGGAAAAAAGCAATCGTGACTTTAGGCGAAGGCCAAAAGATCGACTTTTTTCAGACAAGTAAGTGAGTAGGACTGAATTATGGCAACTAAATCATTCAAGCCAATAACTCCGGCCAGACGGTACATGACGGTAGCGGATTTCTCCGGCCTGACACCGAAAAGCAAACAGCCAAAAAAGCCAGCGCGTTTGACCAGTTCTCTAAGTAGATCAGGTGGTCGTAATGCGTTAGGAAAAATGACTGTTCGCCACATCGGCGGAGGTCATAAAAGAAAATATCGCGTGATCGATTTTGCTCGAGATAAGAGAGAAATTCCAGCTCGAGTCGCATCATTAGAGTACGATCCAAATCGTACGGCATACATCGCACTTCTCAATTACGCAGACGGTGAGAAGCGCTATATTTTAGCTCCCTTAAATCTCAATGTTGGTGATCCAGTCTTGGCCAGCGACAAGGCGGATATTAAGCCTGGAAACAACCTCGCATTGAGCGTGATTCCGGTTGGAACCTTAATTCACAATATTGAAATCGAACCAGGAAAGGGTGGAAAGCTTTCTCGCTCTGCGGGCGTATATGCTCAGCTCATGGCTAAAGAAAGCGAATATTGCCAAGTAAAAATGCCGAGCGGTGAAATGCGTTTGATTCATGCTCGCTGTCGCGCTTCAATTGGTCAGATTTCAAACACCGATCACGAAAACATCAAGATCGGTAAAGCGGGACGCTCCCGTTGGTTAGGTATTCGTCCAACCAATCGCGGTGTTTCGATGAATCCAATCGATCATCCACATGGTGGGGGTGAAGGTAAAAGTTCAGGTGGTGGACATCCCAGGACGCCTTGGGGTGTGCCGACAAAAGGATTTAAGACACGTAACAACAAACGTACTGATGCGTTTATCGTCAAGCGTCGTCGTTAATAGGTAAAGGAGAGAAATCGTGGCCCGTTCAATTAAAAAAGGCCCTTTTTGTGATGATCACGTAACAAAGAAGGTCCAGTCTGCCCGTCAGACACAAGACCGTAAAGTGATCAAGACTTGGTCGCGCCGTTCAACGGTTTTGCCCGAATTTGTTGGGTTGACCTTTGCGGTTCATAACGGAAGAAAGTTCATTCCCGTTTATGTAACTGAAAATATGGTGGGACATAAACTGGGTGAGTTTTCGCCTACCCGGACCTTTCATGGTCACACGCCTGCGGACAAGAAGGCGGCAGCTGAGGGTGCTCCAGCGGCAGGCCCGGCAACGGGTGGTGGGGCGGCCGCAGCGGCGAAACCAGCAGCAGGTGCTGCACCGGCTAAACCGGCTGCGCCTAAGGCCTAATGAGGAGTGAGTCATGGAAGTAAATGCAAAAGTTAGTTTTGTACGAATCACCCCACGAAAAATGGGACTGATTGCAGACGAAATTCGCGGAAAGAGTGTGAACCAAGCTTTAAACTATTTAAAGTTCATGCCCAGAAAGCGAACTGCAGGGGTTCTTACAACCTTGCTAAAGAGTGCTGTTGCAAACGCCGACCAAAAAGGCACGGTGGATGTAGACACACTTTTCGTAAAGACCCTTTTAGTTGGAGTGGGACCTACTTTGAAAAGGTTCCGTCCTAGAGCAAAGGGTTCAGCATTCAGAATTTTAAAAAGGACCAGCCACATCAGCGTTACGCTGGCTGAACGGTAAGAGGAACAAAATGGGTCAAAAAGTTCATCCAATTGGATTCAGAATCGGAATTACCAAAACCTGGGATAGTCGTTGGTTCTCTAAGAGAGACTACGCAAAGCTCCTTCATGAAGATATTAAGTTAAGAAAATATCTGAAAGAAAAGCTTTATAGCGCCGGTATTGCTCGAATTGAAATCGAGCGCGCTGCGAGTAAAACGAAAATTAATGTTCACACTGCTCGTCCTGGCATCGTTATCGGCAAAAAAGGCGCTGGGGTCGACTCCTTAAAAGCGGATGTCCAGAGGATGTGTAAAACGGGAGTAGATCTCAACATCATCGAGGTGAAGAAGCCAGAAGCCAGTGCGCAGCTCATCGCTGAAAACGTAGCTTCACAACTAGAAAAGCGCGTTGCATTTCGTCGCGCGATGAAAAAATGTATGACCTCTGCTTTCAAGCAGGGAATTAAAGGAATTAAAATCCGAGTTTCTGGGCGCTTGGGCGGTGCTGAAATCGCTCGTACTGAATGGTACAGCGAAGACAGCGTTCCTCTTCACACGCTTCGTGCAAACATCGACTACGGCACTGCTGAGGCTAAAACCACCTATGGTTTGATCGGCGTGAAGGCGTGGGTGTTTCATGGTGAAACTCAAACTCTGAAAAAGCAGGCTCAAGTTGAAGCCCGCGCTGCTCAGGCAGAGGCTCGGTAAGGAGTAAGCAATGTTAGCACCAAAAAGAGTCACTTGGCGAAAGGTTCAGAAAGGCAAGATGCGCGGTCGCGCGGATCGCGGCGGCACCTTGTTTTTCGGTAACTACGGTTTGCAGGCAACGGAGTGTGGTCGAATTACTTCAAAGCAGCTTGAAGCCTCCCGCGTCGCCATGACCCGTTATGTAAAGCGTGGTGGAAAAATTTGGATTCGAATTTTCCCAGATAAGCCGATTACAAAAAAGGCTGCTGAAACTCGAATGGGTTCAGGCAAAGGGAACGTGGAAGAATGGGCAGCAGTGATCAAGCCTGGGAGAATCATCTTTGAAATGGATGGAATTCCACAGAGCGATGCATTCGAAGCACTTCGATTAGCAAATTACAAGTTGCCTTTACATTGCAAAGCGATAAGCAAAGGCAGCGAAGTGTTAGCAGCGGCAGCTCTTGTTGCGAAACGCAAAGCCAAGGCTGAAGCGAAAGCTCAGCGGAAGTAAAGGCGAGGTGTAAGATGGCGACTAAAAGGTATTACAAAGAGATTAAAAATTTGTCGAAAGATGAGCTCACCACGAAGATTCGTGAAACTGAAGCTCAGCTTTTTAAAGCTCGAATTGATCGGGCAACTGGCCAGCTGAAAAATACGGCGAGCATCTGGCGTATGCGTAAAGATGTCGCTCGGATGAAGATGCTTGAGACTCAAGCCGCATCTGCCGGAAAGAAGTGAGGTAATTTATGGGGACTGAAACTAAAGGAAAACCCAGAACTCCCGCTAAGAAAGCTGCGGCCCCAAGGCCGAAGGCTCCCATTGCAGTGGCCACACCCAAGGTATCCAAGGCAGTGCTTGATACTCGTAATCCTCTTGAAAGAAGACGTGAAGTAGTCGGTACCGTGGTGAGTGACAAGATGACCAAGACGATTGTCGTTCAAGTCGATCGCCAAGTTCGCCATGGTTTTTATAAAAAATACATTGAGAAGTCTCGTCGGTTCAAAGCTCATGATGAAAAAAATGATGCGAAGATCGGTGATCGAGTGAGTTTAGTTGAAAGTAGACCGCTCAGCCGTGAAAAGCGCTGGGTACTTCAGAACATTATCCGTAAAGCTGGTAGTGCTCCAGAGATTAACGTCTAGGATTTGGGAGAGGATTTTTTATGATTCAAATGAGAACTCGACTAGACGTCGCTGATAATTCAGGCGCTAAGTCGGTCATGTGTATCAAAGTATTGGGTGGCTCCAGACGCCAGTATGCAAGCGTCGGTGACATTATTGTTGTGACCGTAAAAGAAGCGGCCCCCAACGCCAAAGTGAAGAAGGGTGAAATTGTTAAGGCTGTAATCGTTCGTACCAAGAAAGAAGTGAATCGTAATGATGGCACTTATATTCGGTTCGATACGAACTCAGCGGTTTTAATTAACGCCCAGAATGAGCCGATCGGAACTCGTATCTTTGGACCCGTAGCGCGTGAGCTTCGCGGTCGCGCATTTACGAAGATTATTTCGCTCGCTCCGGAAGTGCTGTGAGGTTTTTATGATGAATACGGAAAAATCAAGATTTTCTCTGCGAAAAAACGACATGGTTCAGGTCATCGCTGGCCGTGAAAAAGGCAAGACCGGAAAGCTGCTGTCTGTAAACGGCAAAAGCGATCGAGTTACTATTGAAAAGGTAAATATGGTGAAACGCCATACTAAGCCAACTCAGGGCAATCCCCATGGTGGGATGCTCGAGAAAGAAGCTTCGATTCATTACTCGAACGTCCTTTTGTTTTGCGCAAAATGTAACAAGGGCGTTCGTCATGGAATGAAGACGATGGAAGTCGGAGCGTCCAAAAAAGGTTCTAAAAAGGATGCTTCTGAAGGAAAGATGAAGAAAATTCGTGTTTGTAAAAAATGTGATCAGTCGCTTGAGAGCGCGTAAGCATCTCAAGCTGGAGGTAGGTTGTGGTAGCAAGTAAGGACGAAGGTCAGGAAAAAAAAGGCGCTGATGATGGTGACGCCGCGGCGAAAGCTCAAGCAAAGGCCAAGTCAGAGGCGAAGAAGGCCGCTGCTGAGGCGGGGCGTGCGAGATCTAAGAAAGCTAAAGAAGATGCAGCTGCGTCTGCGATGAGGATCGCGGCTCCGGGTGAAACTAAAACTTCTCCCAGCAAGATGCCCAGGCTGAAAGCTCATTATGCGAAACACGCAATTCCTGCTTTGATGAAAGAGTTTCAGTTTAAGAACCCAATGCAGGTTCCTAGACTTAGAAAAATTACAGTCAATTGTGCTGTTAAAGAAGCCATCGGTAACCCCAAGGTACTAGACGGAACATTTGACGAAATTATGGCAATTACTGGTCAAAAGCCCGTAATGACAAAAGCTAAAAAAGCTATTGCAGCATTTAAAGTTCGTAAGGGAAATACGGTAGGCGTAATGGTGACATTGCGTCGTGCGCGTATGTATGAATTTTTGGATCGCTTAATGAACGTCGCGCTCCCACGGGTACGCGACTTCAAGGGCGTGAACCCGAAAGGTTTTGATGGTCGAGGAAACTACTCACTGGGTATTCGTGAGCAGATTATTTTCCCCGAAATCAATTATGACAAAGTGGATAAGGTCCGCGGAATGACGATAACGATCGAAACCTCCGCTATGAAAAATGAACATGCGCGAGCCTTGCTCGCTGAGTTGGGCATGCCCTTCCGCAAGTAAAGGAGAACGAACTTGTCGACAAAGGCGAAACGCGAAAAAATTGGTAAGAAATTGAAATTCAGTACTCGGGTACGGAATCGTTGCCCGCTGTGCGGACGTCCTCGCGCTTATATGCGCAAATTCAATATGTGTCGACTCTGTTTCAGAGGTTTGGCATTGAAGGGACAACTGCCCGGCGTAACGAAGTCGAGTTGGTGATTTAAGGGGAAATTTATGAGCATGACAGATCCTATTGCAGATCTTTTTACCCGGATTCGAAACGCAGCCAAAGAAAAGCATGAGAAGCTGGAAGTTCCCGCGTCTCGTCTTAAGGCAAACGTGGTTCGAGTCCTTAAAGAAGAAGGTTATATTAAAAACTTTCGCTTAATGCGCGAAGAAGGCCGCCCGGTCATCAAAGTGTATCTAAAGTACGCGACCGATGGTCAGAGCGTAATTCGTGGAATTAAACGTGTGAGCCGCCCGGGCCTTCGCCGGTATTCAGGCTATGAGGAAATGCCGAAGCCACTCAGCGGCGCGGGTATTGCGATCGTATCCACCTCTCAAGGTGTGATTACGGGTCAAAAAGCTCGTGTTCAAAAAGTGGGCGGTGAAATTCTCGGTGAGGTTTGGTGATCTATGTCCCGCGTAGGTAAAGTCCCTGTTAAAATTTTACAGGGCGTGAAGGTAGATATAAAAGACGGCCTGATTAAGATTGAAGGGCCCAAAGGCAAAGTGAGCCATCAGCTTGCTCGCGGCGTAACTGCGAAAGTTGATAATGGATCGATTCTCATCGTCCGCGAAGATCAGATTGCGAATAATGCATCAGCACTTCAAGGGATGACTCGTACCGTGGTTCATAACATGGTTCATGGGGTTCATACCGGCTTTACTCGCGAGCTTGAAGTCGTGGGGGTCGGTTATCGTGCCTCCATGAAGGGGCAGTTGCTTACTATGTTAGTAGGGTACTCCCATCCTGTCGAATATGAGATTCCCCAGGGTGTAACTGGAAAAGTTGAAGCCAATACAAAAATCGTGGTGACGGGAGCCGACAAAATGTTGGTAGGTCTCGTTGCTGCAAAGATCCGTTCATTCAAGAAACCTGAGCCATACCAAGGTAAAGGTGTTAAGTACTCGGGTGAACATATCATTCGTAAGCAGGGTAAAGCTGCTGGTGCGAAGTAATTAGGGAAGTCTTATGGCCACTAAAATTCGTAACAGAACTAGTAACAAGCAAATTATTCGGTTTAAGCGCAAGCTCCGGATTCGTTCGAAAGTAGAGGGAACAGAAGAAAGGCCACGCATAGCGGTCTTTCGTTCTAACCGTCATCTTTCTGTTCAGCTCGTTAATGATCTAAAGGGGCATACCCTGGTTTCAGCCTCTACCTCTGAAGAAGAATTCAAAGGTAAAGTTGGAAAGACGATCGAAGGAGCTAAGACTTTAGGCAGTCTATTGGCGAAACGATCCTTGGCAAAAAATATTTCCAAGGTAGTTTTTGACCGAAGCGGATACATTTACCACGGCCGTATCAAAGCGTTAGCAGATGCAGCTCGTGAAGGTGGACTTAAATTTTAAGGAGATAAAATGGCTGAAAAGCGACCCATGGGCAGAGGCCCAGCAGAAGAGTCAGAATTCGAAGATAAGGTGATTCACATTAACCGCTGCGCGAAAGTGGTGAAGGGTGGTCGTCGCTTTAGCTTCGCTGCAATCGTTGTAGTGGGCGATAAAAAAGGCCAAGTCGGCGTTGGACTCGGAAAAGCCGGTGAAGTTCCGGAGGCAATTAAAAAGGCTGGAAAGCAGGCTAAGAAAAATTTGATGAGGGTTCCGATGGATGGAACAACCATTCCGCATGAAGTGATCGGACACTTTGGTGCAAGCAAAGTTTTGATGAAGCCCGCTCCAGAGGGAACAGGAATTATCGCGAGTTCCTCGGTACGCGCAATTCTTGAAGTGGCTGGGATTCAAAATATTATGACGAAGTCAATTCGTCGAGACAACCCTCATAATGTCGTTCGCGCGACGCTTGAGGGGCTTCGCTCATTAAGACAGTTTGCTGATATCGCGAAAGCGCGCGGTAAAACTGTTGCTGAGATCATGTAAGGAAAACTCCAAGGGAGTGATTTATGGCAGGAACAAAAAGAACAATAACGATTCGACTCAATAAAGGCAGGATTGCCTGTAATCCCATTCAGCGCGCAACGCTCAATGGGCTTGGCATGAAGAGGCGACACCAAGAGCGTACGCTAGAAAATACGCCCTCGGTACGCGGAATGATCAAAAAAGTTCTTCATCTTGTAGAAGTGGTAGCGGAGACTCGGTAATCCGCGCGAATTTTCGCGAATTTAAAGGAGCAGTAAAATGTTAAGACTTAATACGATTAAAGCGCAGCCAGGTGCTACCCATAAGAAAAAACGTCTTGGACGCGGGTCCGGCTCTGGACACGGTCCGACCGCAGGTAAAGGAGATAAGGGCCAATTGGCGCGTTCGGGTGGAACAAGTCGCCCCGGTTTCGAAGGGGGCCAGATGCCTCTTTACCGCCGAATTCCTAAGCGCGGGTTTCATAATTTTGCTCGTCGGACTAACGCCGTTCTCAACCTTTTCGATCTCGAAAAGCTTAGCATTAAAGAGATTTCTTTAGAGACACTGGTCGCTGATCAAGCGCTTAAGGGCCGTTACGATCGCCTCACGATTTTAGGTACGGGTGATTTGACGAAAGCTTTGGTTGTTAAGGCACATCGCGTGAGTGGTTCCGCACAGGAAAAAATTACCAAGGCCGGAGGCAAAGTTGAATTGCTTCTGATCCCTGGCAAGAAGCCCGTGCGAAAATATAAGCCTGCTCAAGCAAAATCTACTCAAGCTAAACCCGCTCCGGCGAAGCCGAAAGCGTGAATTTAGAAGTGATTTCTAACCCAGCAGTATTCAAGCAAGGGAGCTAAGTACAAATGTCTGGTGCTGATGGAATCGTAAAAATCCCGGAACTTCGTAAACGCATTTTATTCACGCTGACTATGCTGGCGATTTATCGGCTTGGAGTTCATATTCCGACCCCAGGCGTCGACAGCATTGCGCTTCAAAATCTTTTTGAAGGGATGAAGGGAACCCTCTTCGGTTGGTTTAATCTCTTTAGCGGCGGCGCGCTTGAGAAATTCAGTATTCTTGCTCTTGGGGTAATGCCCTACATCAGTAGCTCCATCATTTTTCAGCTCCTGACCGTAGTTTCGCCTAAGCTTCATGAGCTTCAAAAAGAAGGGGAGCAGGGCCGAAACAAAATTACCCAGTACACTCGATACGGGACGGTGCTGCTCTGCCTGGTTCAGGGATATGGAATCGCGTCGGGATTAGAGCACGCTCAAGGATCAGTCGTAATTAGTCCCGGACTCCACTTTAGACTTCTAACCACAGTCACTTTAACGGCTGGAACCGTTTTTCTAATGTGGATTGGAGAGCAGATTTCTGAACGGGGAATCGGAAATGGGATTTCGCTTTTGATCTATGCGGGGATTGGTGCGCGTATTCCTCAAGAAATGGGTCGTGCGTTTAGCCTATATCGTTCAGGTGAGCTGTCGTTTTTTAAGATTTTAATGGTAACGGCAGTGATCGTAACGACCTTTTTTGTGATCATTTTTGTTGAGCGCGGAGCTCGACGCATTCCTGTCCAATACGCGAAAAGAATTGTCGGAAGAAAAGTATATGGTGGGCAAAACACGAACTTGCCTATGAAAGTAAACACCTCCGGTGTAATTCCACCTATTTTTGCTTCTTCTTTGATCATGTTTCCCGCCACAATTGCGCAGTTTTTTCCAAATCCAAAAGTTCAGCAGATGGCGAGCTCTATTCTTCAAAGTACTCTCGATTATAATGTTCTGTTCGAAGGCCTCAGCGTGTTTTTCGTGTATTTT